>LUZO01000376.1 GCA_001603685.1 Bacteroidales bacterium Bact_23 | reverse complement strand
GTTGTAAACTTAATGAAAATATTCGCAAAGTGAACGAAAACGGATTTTTTTTGATGCGTGAATAAATGAGTAAATAAATTGCTCGTTTTGCAATTTTAAATGCCTGAAAATTTGTGTTCAGATAGGAAAGGGGAGTGGCCGTAGCCTTAATTCAGACTTTCGTAAAACACCTCCACCGGGTGAAGCGCCTTTCTGCCGGTGCCGTCGCTGATTTGCTGCCTGCAACTGGTACCGGGGGCGGAAATGGTAGTTTCGGCTGCGGTTTTGCGGATTTCGGGGAACAGCACCAGCTCGCCCACCTTCATGGAGAGGTCGTAGTGTTCGGTTTCGTAGCCAAACGAACCGGCCATGCCGCAGCATCCCGATTTAATCTCCTCCACGCGGTAGTTTTCGGGCAGCGAAAGCATCTGTTTGGTGGAAACCGTGCCAGCCAGCGATTTCTGGTGGCAGTGGTCGTGCAGCCTGATCTGTCTGGGAGCGGAGGTAAATGCGGCTTTGCTGATGTTTCCGGCGTTGACTTCGCGCATGATGAAATCATCGAACAGCAGGCAGTTCTTTGCCAGCTTTTTCGCCTTTTCTTTCAGGCTTCCGCGCGTCAGGTCAATGTATTCGTCCCTGAAAGTGAGGATGGCCGAAGGCTCAATCCCTATCAGCGGGGTTTCTTCATTGATCAGTGGCTCAAGGAGGCTTACATTCCTTTCCGCTAACTTTTTCGCCTTGCGTACCAGTCCTTTGCTGAGGAAGGTGCGGCCGCTTTCCGCGTGTTCGGGGATGATAACCCTGTAACCCAGCCTGTTGAGCGCCTTAATTGCACTGATTCCTACTTCAACATCGTTGTAGTTGGTAAATTCATCGGCAAAAAGATAAACGGTGCGGCCGTTTCCGGGATTCCCGCCATGCTTTTTGTGCCACGACCTTAATGTGGTTTTGTAAAGTGTAGGAATCGACCTTTTCGGTGCAAAACCGATTGCCTTTTTCAGCAATCCTGACAGGAATTTGTTTTTGACCACCAGGTTGAAGGCCGCAGGGAAGAGGCTGCCCAGCCTGTTGATGGAGGTGATGTAGGCGATCAGGCGGGTGCGCAGCGGAATGCCGTTGGCATCGTAGTAATGCTGCAGGAACTCGGCTTTGTATTTGGCGATATCCACATTCGACGGACATTCGGATTTGCAGCCCTTGCACGAAAGGCAGAGATCCATGATGTCGTATATCTCCTTGTGGTCGAACGGATTTGCTTTTTCGGAGCGGGTAAGGAACTCCCTCAGTATGTTGGCACGGGCGCGGGTTGTGGTGTTCTCGTCGCGGGTAGCCTGATAGCTGGGGCACATGGTGCCGGGGAATATCTCCGATTTGCGGCAGTCGCCCGAACCGTTGCATTGCTCGGCAGCCCGCACGATTCCCAGCGTATCGCCGAAATCGAATACCGTATCTATTTCTTTGGTAATCTGGCCGGGCTCGTAGCGCAGGCTTGAGTTCATCTTCGGCGTACCGGTAATCTTGCCCGGATTGAAGATTCCCGCCGGATCCCAGGTTTTCTTGATTTCTTTCAGCAGGGTGTAGTTGTGTTCACCGAGCATCAACGGGATAAATTCACCCCTGAGCCTGCCGTCGCCATGTTCGCCGCTGAGCGAGCCGCGGTATTTCTTTACCAGCCGCGCGGTTTCAAGCGCAACGGTATGGAACAGCTCCACATCGGCGGGGTCTTTCAGATTCAGCACCGGCCTGAGGTGCAGCTCGCCGGTGGCAATGTGGGCGTAAAACACGCAGTTTAGTCCCAGCCGTTCAAGCATCTGCCTGAAATCGTCCATATAATCCGGCAGCACCTTTGGATTTACTGCCGTATCTTCAATAACGGCTACCGGCTTTTTATCGCCGGGAATGTTCGAAAGTACGCCCAGCCCCGCTTTCCGTAAAGCCCATACCTTATTGATTTCGTTGCCGTAAACCACAGGGAAGTGGTAGCCGTAGCCTTCGCGGCGCATATCGGCTTCAAGCTCTGCAACCTTTTTATCGATGGTTTCACGGCTTTCCAGAGCCAGTTCCACAACCAGAATGGCTGCCGGCTCACCCTGAATAAAAAAGCGGTTTTTGCGCTGGCTGATGTTCTCTTTGGTGCGGTCGAGGATGAAGCTGTCGATCAGTTCAACTGCAACGGGCTTGTGGCGCAGGGCGGTCAGATTCCCTTTGAAAGCTTCATCCAGTGAGTTGCAGTGGATGCAGACGAGCGCTTTTTCAGGCGGCGGCAGGGGAACCAGGTTAAGTTTTATTTCGGTGCTGAATGCAAGCGTTCCTTCCGAACCGGCCAGAAGCTTGCAGAAATTGAAACTGGCTTTTCCTTTCGTAAAAGGCTCTGATTCAAGAAGAAGATCGAGGGCGTACCCGGTATTCCGCCGTTCAACGGCAGGGTCGGGGTATTGCGCTCTGATCTCCTGCTGATTTCCGGCATTGCCCAGAATATCATTGATGCTTCGGTAGATTTCCCCTTCCAGGCTGTTGAGTTTCAGCTTTTCGCCGAATTCTTCGTTTGTCAGCTCCCTGAAAATCGCTTCCGAGCCATCGCTGAGCAGTGCCTTTATTTCGAGGGTATGGTCGCGGGTGCTGCCATAAACCAGCGAGTGCGAACCGCAGGCGTTGTTGCCCACCATTCCGCCGATCATGCAGCGGTTTGAGGTTGATGTCTCAGGCCCGAAGAAAAGCCCGTGTGGCTGAAGCATTTTGTTCAGCTCGTCCAGAACCACGCCCGGCTGTACCCTTACCCAGCGCTCTTCCACATTCAGTTCCAGGATGCGGGTCATGTATTTTGAAACATCCACCACCAGTCCGTCGCCGACTACCTGGCCGGCCAGTGAGGTACCTGCAGTGCGTGGAATCAGCGGAAGCTTCATCTTTCCGGCAAAGGCAATCAGTGTCCTGATGTCCTGCTCATCCTTCGGGCGGCAAACGCCGGCAGGCATGGCACGGTACGCCGACGCATCCGTGGCATAGAGAGTGCGCATCACATCGCCGGTGTAGAGGTCACCTTTTAACTTTTCCCTGAGTTCATTCCATTTATTAACAGGAACCATTGCTGAAGCGGTTTTTGTGCTTCAAAAGTAGGAATTTCCGCAATGTAACCACCACTCATTTTTTATGAGTGAACAATAATGAAGGTGAATATTTGCCGGAACGGCACAAATCAGAAAAGGGTGCTGATAAACTCTTCGCGGGTGACTTTCAGGAAATAATCGGAGATTTCAAATCCGTTGAGTTTCTCGACGATGGCCTGTTCGTTGTGCATGGTACCAGCCAGCGCCCGTTCAATCTCAGCGGGATCGAGCTTGTTGAAGAAATCGCCGTAGAATTTTGCATTTTCGATGATGCCGTTGTTCACTTCAAGGGCAACTTCCAGCTTGCCGCCGTCGGTTTTCACCGTTTTCCGGAAGTTGTAGCGGGGTGAGTAGCCGAAATTCCATTCCCAGGTGCCGTATTTCTCTTCCTTTAATTTGTGGATGGCGGCGATATCTTCATCCGTGAAGCTGTACATTTCGGCACCCGGCGTGCTTTCCATCACATGCTCCATTACCTTGTCCCTGAATTCCAGAACGGTCATCGGCTCTTTCAGGTGCTCGCTGATGTTGGTAACGCGGCTTCTCACCGATTTTACCGCCTTGTCCTGAAACTTGTCGGGATCCACATTCAGGGCGTTCGACAGATCGGACATCTGCGATGAAAAAAGCAGTGTTCCGTGGTGAAGCACCCGGTTTTTATAAACATGCTCCGCATTGCCCGAGAATTTCCTGCCGTCGATGGTCAGGTCGTTGCGGCCTTCGAAGCGGGCTTCAATGCCCATTTTCTGCAGCACCTCCAGAATGGGGCGGGTGAATTTCCTGAAATCCACCAGTTTGTGATCCTCGTCGGAAGCGATAAAGGTAAAGTTCAGGTTCCCGAGATCGTGAAAAACGGCGCCGCCGCCCGATAACCTTCTCACAACCTTGATCTGGTTCTCTTTTACATAGTCAACATTGATTTCGGCAAGGGTGTTCTGGTGCTTCCCGACGATGATTGAAGGGCCGTTTCGCCAAAGCATAAAGGTGTCGCGGCTAAAGTGTTTCAAAACATACTCTTCGGCTGCCAGATTAAAATAAGGGTCGGTTTCGTGACGGATAATGCAAAGCATAAATTCAATTTTGGGTTGCAAAATTAATGATTTGGTTTTGATAACAGATTTCGGGGGGATTTGTTTGGGGAAAAGGGGGGCTGAGATATAGAAAAAGATATGGCAGTAGAAAGCCTGATTCATGTTGAATTGTCTGAATATCAATTGAAATAGTTATATGCAGCTACTCATTCTCTTCATAATAATAAGAATAATCAATGCCTTTCAGGTAGAGTTCACGGTCGTTGATTTTATCGGTCAGGGCATGTTCCAAAAGCGATTTAAGTCTTTTGCCGTTTGTGTGGCTAAGCATCATGGCATTCATATAATCCCGTTTGCCGATTTTACTCCAGTCCACGCACTTTTTCAGGCGTTTTTTCAGAATCAGATCCAGCCAGATACGGGTGCTTCTTCCGTTTCCTTCCATAAACGGATGGGCAATGTTCATCTCAATATATTTTTCCACAATCTCATCAAAGGTGGTTTCGGGCATGGCTTCTATTTGCTTTAAGGTTTCTCCCAGAAAGTGTGAAGTGGCAAACTGAAAACCACCTTTTGAAATATTTTTCTGCCGGATTTTACCTGCAAAGTCGTACAGGCCGCCAAACAGGTAGGCGTGTATCTGCTGAAGGCCTTTGGTTGTGCCGACTTCAAATTCGTTGATAAGATTGCTTTCAAAAAGGGTATAGGCTTTTTTCTTGCTTTGCCCGTCAATGCTGGTATCACTGTAAAGAAACCAATCCAAAAATTTCATTGCCCGATTGTTGGGAAAATGTTTTGCCAGCTCTATAACTCCATTACTGTCTAAAGTGTCGGTTAATCTTTTCTTTCCATCCGGAGCAAGTAATTTCAACTGGTTAGTGACACTAACCAGTTCATTGTTTTCTTTCTTTAATTTGGTTTTCAGGTATTTCCAATAGTTGCGGGTTTTATTATAATCCGCTTCTTCATTGAGAATACCGACAATATCCAGAATCGAAAACCACCATTTGGCATTTTCATTATCCCAGACGGCGCGCACTTCGCGATCGTTAAAAAAACGGATGGATATTTTAGCAGGTCTATTCATCAACTTCTCTTTCAATAAAAGATTGAGATCTATTTAAGAATGTAAATTTAAGAAAAATTGAGCCTCCTTTTACCGGAGTTTGCTGTCGTTTGAGCTTTTAGAAATTTGCATTACCCCACACTTTTTTGGTAGATAAAACCCAGGTTGCTGAAAATGAGGCCGGCGGAATTGTACAAAAAAACCTCCCGACAAAAGGCCGGGAGGTTTTTTATTAAAAACAGGAAAGTGTCTATTTGTTCATTGCAGCTTCCCTTTGGGCAGCTTTGGCAACCCACTCGGGAACCACGGTGGTCATAAACTCCTTTTTCACAAGGTACATCTCTTCCTTATCCAGGCCGATGTATTTCTGTGCCTTATCCTTGGTTGAGATATCGGGCATTTCGATGGGGATTTTAACGCCTCTCTTCACGAATATTTCGGTAAGCAGAATGCGGGCTTCGTTCACTTTCTGGATGGAGGTACCCAAAACCCTGAGCGCTTCGGCGGGGGAGTGGAATCCAAGTCCGTTGGCGGCTGCAACCCAGTCCCAGCGCCACTGGGCGTGGCGGATCAGCTGCAGTACAGGTTTCATCTCCTCTTCGGTGGCTCCGTTGTCCCATGCCACTTTGGCTTCAATATGTACGCGGGCAAGATTTTTCTCGGTAATTCTGCGCAGCTCTTCGGTTTTCTGCTGTCGGTCGAGTACATTGGCCATCAGTTTGGCTTCGCTTTCGCGGTGGCACACCTGGCACGATTCCGAGATGTTAGCAAGCGGGCTCTGTATCTTGTGGTTGGTGAACTTCATTCCGCCGTCGCGTTTGTAGGGCATGTGGCAGTCGGCGCATGAAACACCGCGGTCGGCGTGAATTCCGGTCATATACAGTTCGTAGTCGGGATGCTGTGCCTTGAGCATCGGGGTTTTGCTGAGTTTGTGAACCCAATCCACATGCTGAACCTCATCATAGTATGCTTCCATCTCATCGGCGCTGAAGCCTTTGTCCCACGGGAAGGTAAGGTACTTGCCGTCGCCCTTGAAGTAGTATTCCACATGGCACTGGGCGCATACCAGCGAACGCATCTCCTGATGCGTAGCCTGGTTGATGTCTTTTCCCCTGCGCTGGAACGCTTCGGCAAGAGCCGGACGGGTAATTCTCAGGTTCATGGTTTTGGGATCGTGGCAATCCTGGCAGCCGATGTTGTTCACGATTTCATGGCCAAACTCAGCCCAGGTTCCGGCATAAAATTTCTCAACGCCAATCTCCTGCATCATACGCGGTACATCCGGGCTTTTGCAGGTCCAGCAGGTTGCCGGCTGGGGTACATCGGTACGGAGGGTCTGGCGGATATCCTGAATGGCATAATAGTGGCCGCGGCCCTGGTTGTAATCACGCGAGAAGGCGTAGCCTGCCCACATCACAACCAGCTCGGGATATTTCTCCAGGTAGTCAACCTTGGCGGAACCGCCGTGGGGACTGCTGAAACTGGTGTCGAGGGTACTGGCGTAAGTTTCGTATTCTCTTGGAAAGTTCTCTCCCCAAACTTCATTGCGGGGCTCCCAGTCGGGAATTTCCTTTACCATCTGGAAATAGAGTTTCGATTCGGAACGGCGCTCAATAACTGAGTTGGCAAGCAGTCCCAGCAGGAAAACCACAATAACCGTTGCAATGAACAGCAACCAGTTTACCCAGGGTTTGCGTTTTGTTGTAGTGTTTGTTTCCATGTGTTGTGCGTTTTGCTATTTTTTTTCTTTCATATACTTATTGATCCATTCGGGAGTTACCGATTCGAGCTGTGGAACCAGCGAATGCGGGAATGATGCCAGGCTCCTGACCGAGCTGTGGGGCGTTTCGCGGTGGCAGTCCCAGCAGCGGGCGCCGGCACCGGTTTCGTGATTGTCGCCGGTAACCTGAACAATGTTTACAAAGCTGACCAGTTCGAAATGGCAGCGGATGCAGTTCTCCTGAACCACATTGATGCCCGCCTGCTTTATTCTGATCACCTGAGGCTCAGCCCTGGCGGTAAAGATGGTGGCATGGCGAAGGCCGTCCATCGCCTTGAACAGGTAGGTTCTGACGAAATTGTCCTGCGGAACATGGCAGTCGTTGCAGGTAGCCCTTTCGCGGTGGCTGCTGTGGCTCCATGAAGCGTATTCCGAGAACATTACATGGCAGTTGATGCAGGTCTCCGGCTTATCTGACAGGTAGGAGTGGGCATTGGAAGCCCTGAACAGAAGCAGGATAATCCCGACCATAACCCCCAGAATCAGAATCACAGGCAGTTGCCAGCGACCGGGAGGTTTAAGCAATCCGATAAGTTTCTTCATAATAATCTATGTTGATTTTTGGAGATCCTGTTTTTAATTCAGGCAATACAGTACTTAAATGTACTTTATAATGCAAAAATAACCACACATAGCTTATTGCGCAACAGCCACCGTAAGATTTCTGGTAAAATAGAAGCTATATAAATAAGGCGAGGGGATGGGATCGTTTTCTGCCCCGAAAAACGACAAAACGGGAGCCAAATGGCTGATTTGGTACTGGTTGATTTTTTTTGGAAATATCAGCCGGTTCTTTCTGAAGAAGATCAAGAATCAGGGTAAAAGCAAACCGGGTAAAGTCCTCCCTTTTATTTACCGGTAAATGATGACTTTTTGCCTGGCAACGGTTTTATTGTTCATGACCAGATTGAAAAGATATAGGCCGGCCCTGAGATCAGCAGTATTTATCAGAATCTGGCCAAAGGTTTCCGCCAGTGCGATTTCACGCACCCTGCTTCCGGTTGACGAATAGATGATAATTTTATGGCTTCCCGAAGTGTGGTCGGAGAAGTATTCCACTACGGCAAAATCACCTGCCGGCACCGGGAATACCCGCATTCCGCTGCCCTCAACGATTACGGGCGGCATGGCGGGAATGGTGTCGGCGACGGGATTTCCGGGCAGGATGTACGGCTCGGTATAAGCCGTTAATCCGAAGCGCCTGAGCATATTCAGCGCCATCATTGCAGCCGGCCCGTTGAGCAGTTGCACGATTGCCAAACTGTCGGTTTCGTTTGGTCTGGTTGCGGCAGCGCCGGCGGCGAAGCGGAGGTTGTTAAGCCTGAAAAGCTCCTCCCACTCCTGCATTTGCTGATCCGAACCCGGGAAGTTGTCGCCGATCTGTCCGAAGATTGCCGCTGCTACATCCGGATTTCCGCTTTTTTGTGCCAGTCCTGCCGCAGTGAGGTGCGAAACCGGACGGTCGTCGGTCAGCAGGAACTGAGCCAGCGAGTTGTCAACCGATTCAGGATGAGCCTTATCAATGATATCGGTGGCAATTCTGATAAAAATCTCATCCCGTGCAGCCCTGAAATAGTCTTTCGATGAGCGGAGCAGTTCAAGCCCGGAGTAATTGCCGTAGGCTCCGGCCAGCGGTGTCAGCAAAAAGGGCTGAATTTCAGGCCTTCTGTTGCTCAGCAACCCAAAAACTCCGGGAATCCGGATAAAGTGGGGGTTCATCTGCAGAATTTCGGTAAGCAGGTTGTTGGGGAAGTTGCCGTTGCCGATCAGCGCTTTCAGGGCGTCATCCGATAGATAGGGCGAGAGCCCCTTTAATCCTGCATATAGAGCCGGTGCATCGTATCCGCTGTGATACCGGATTTCATCAATCAATGCAGCGGAGTTGCCGCCATCCAGAAGCTCTTCGTAGCGCTTTTCTTCGTTTGCGGCTTTTTTGCTCCAGGATTCCAGAGCATCGGCGGCGTTTTCGCCTGCTTCGGTGATGAAGCGGGGCAAGTAACTGCTGTCGGTGATTGCCGCGCCGGCATTTTCCACCGCCAATATACCATAGGAGGCAAGCCGGGGCTGTCGCTTCAGCTCTTTTGGCAGCGGCGAATAGTGGTAATAGATGGTTTTTCCTTCGTTATGGATATCGCCGTTACGGTGCCAGCGGCTATAGCTGAAGGTATTGTCAGCCGGTTCTGCGCCATCGCTGCCTTTTGCACCCTGATGCAGCGCAATGCCGTTTTGCCGGGAAAGCGTGTCGTGGGTTGCGCAGAGATCGTATTCATTGTCATTGAAGTAGTTGCGGAAAATGCGCAGCCCTCTGCTTCCGTCATCATTCCGGTTGCAGTTCTGGACCAGAAGACCGAAATTCAGGTTTTTAATGGCGTTTCCCATTATCAGGTTGTTGTGGGCTCCGCTTTCGTGTATGACGATTCCGGCCGATTTTGACGCCGTCATTATGTTACTGAGCTGGCCGGTAAAGGTGTTTCCACTGATGCGGAAGAGGCTGCAATGGTCAAGATAAAGCCCTGAGCCGATTCGTTTTACGGAGTCGGGGGTTACTACTGAACCAACCGTAAAGTTCGATCCGGTGAGGCTGAAAAGTCCGGTACCTGAGGCGTAGAGGCCGGTCAGGTTACGGTCGAACTTCACCTTGCTGATGCTCAGGGTGTGTCCCGGAAGCGTATTCACCGAAGTTATGCCGGCGGCCAGTTGCCTGAAAACCGGCTCGGCATTGAGGCCGAACGGGATGGAGTCGTTCGAAAGGCGGTTAACCCGCACCGAAGCATTGAGGCAACGGATGCCGGTTCCATGCTTCCACACCGGGATGACCGTAGCCGGGATGGTATTTTCGAACTGACAACTGCTGAAGGTGATGCCGCTGTTCCCTTCAATCACCACCATATCGCCGGGCGCAGAGCCATCGGGAAGCAGCGCACCGGAGGTAAAGCGCGACAGCCTGAACTGCGATGGGTTGATCCCTTTTGCCGGCTTGATGACGATGGATCGGCGGTTGTTCACAAACAAGGCGTTGGCTGCATAAATAATGCCGCCGCCGGTATTTTCCTCCACTTCGCCCTGATCGTTGATGCCAAAGGTTTCAATGGCGGTGATTGCGTTTCTGATACTTCCGCCGAAGCAGATTTCGACCACTCCCTGAGGTGCCTGCGGGACAGTGTAATCGTTGCTGCCGTACAGTTTAATGCCTTCCCAAAGTTCAAAGCAGTCGTTGCTGAGTGAGCCGCCCTCAATACTCAGCTTTCCGCCGGGCATCACGCTAACTGATCTGCCCCGGCCGACTTCGATGTTGCTGTTGATGGTCAATTTTGCACCCGGAGCTACAACCACATTCTGCAGCATTTTCCGGTTTGCCTGCCACACTTCGTTGTTTTCGATTACCATTTCGCCTTCGGTAACCGGCAGGCAGAGGTCGGTTTCCCACAATCCCCTTCCGAATGTTCCGGCCACGATTTTCTTTCGCGAATAGCTGATTGCCAGATCGGCAACAATGGTTTGGGGCAGTCCTTCGCCAAACGGTTCCCATTTGTTCAGGGTTTCATCGCGGTAATAGACGCCTGCATCGGTGGCCGCCAGCAGTATGTCGTAACCGGCACCCTTTACATATTTTATGGTGTTCACGGGCAGTTTCGGAAGCCCTTCGGAGAAGTTGCTCCAGCTTCTTCCGGCATCTTCCGAAAAGTAAACATGGTGATTGGACCACATTCTGTCGAGCGACAGCCAGATTTTCTGTGGATTTTCCGGATGAATGGCTACATCGCTGATGCCGGCATAATTCAGGTTCAGCTGACCTTTGGGAGTGATGTCGAGCCAGCGGCTGCCGCCGTCGGGGGTGACAAACAGTTTGGGTTTACCGGGCTCGCCCCAGTCGGGGTTTTCGAATGCTGCGTAAATGACTGAGGTATTGGATGGTGCAATCCTGATGGTGATCAGTTTTGGGTCGCCTTCGGGCGGAAAGTTGCTGATCCGTTCGAAGGTTTCACCGCCGTTCACCGATTTCCACACATTCCTGACGCCCACATAGAGGATGTCGGGGTCAACGGGATCCATCTCCAGTGGCTTATCCCAGCGCCCCACCTCGGTGCTGTCGGTAATTCCCAGCGTAAGCGGAAAGGTAAGGCCTCCGTCGGTGGATTTTTTCAGAAACAGATGCGGCTGGTTAACTTTGGGCGGTACGCCGACCATGTAAACGATGTTCGGGTCCTTGTGGTTGATGGCGCCGTCGTAGGCATCACTGATCCTGGGGTTTCTCGACCATCCGCCGGTTTTGAAGTTGTAAAAGGCGAAGTTGCCGTCCTGCGGGCCGCCGTACATCATATTGCTGTTTTCGCCTATGGTGATGTTGTGCAGTTGCAGGATCTGCAGGCCGTTTCGGGTGATGTCCAGCCACGATTCAGCCCCGGTGTACGATACGCTCACCCCACCGTCGTTGCCCATATACATAAGGTCTTTCCCTGCCTGCGGATACACATGAAGGTCGCGGATATCCCAGTGGTACTTGTGGTCGCTGCAATCGATGTATTTTGCCGAGTCCCCCTCGATCCGGTATTTGAAAAGCCATACCCCGCCAAGGTAGAACTCCTCATTATCAGCCGGGGAGAGTACAAGCTGCATTTTCCAGTATCCGGCCAGCGGATCGGCCTTCATCTTCAGGATTTCCCAGGTTTCGCCCTCGTCAAAGGAACGGATCATGAACCTGCGGCTTCCGCCAGCCGTCCCGGTGGTGTCGTATGATTCGCAGAAGGCGATCATCAGCCCGGGTGTCCGGTCGGAAACCGACAGAGCAATCCGGCTCAGGACAAAGTTGGTATCCAGTGGCAGGGTGGGGGTGCGGTCTTCCCAGGTTTCGCCGGCATCGGTGCTTTTCAGCAGAAGGTTGCCGCAGGCGTAAACGGTGTTGGGCTCGCCGGGTTTGTAGTTCAGCGAAAACAGCTCCAGCCCGGGCCGGCTGAACACCTCCTGCCAGGTGTCGGTGCCGTCGGTGGTGCGGTATATGTAGCCTTTTATCCGGAATTCGGTATTGATGAGCGCCAGCAGGGTGTCGGGCGAAAGGGGGTGCATTCCCGTTTTTTGAACCACAAACGAATTAGGGATGGCCTGGCTGTTCAGCGAGGTCTGTTCCCAGCTCTCTCCGCCGTCGTTGCTGATCATTACGCCCATGCCGTAGGAGCGGTTGAAGCCGTAATGGCCGGTACCGATGATGATGCGGTTTTTGTTTCGCGGATCCACATGGATGGAGAGTACGCCGGTGGTAAAGGTGTTGTGGGAGAGCGGATGCCAGTTTTCGCCGCCGTCGGTTGTCCGGAAGATTCCGCCGGTATTGCTGCCGGCGTAGAGTGTCTGAAAGTCGGTGGTGTCGATCCATAGCGCACTAACCAGCCCCTGAAATGCCGAAACGGGATGAACGGTAGTGGAGGGGCCAAGCGGAACCCATTGTGCCGGCACCCGGTTTTCCGCGGCTGAGCGCTCATTCTGTGTCCGGTTGTAATCGCTCAGGGCTTCGGTGTAATCCTTCATACTGCCATCGCGGCCGGCTCTGGCAGAGGTAAACCATTCGGTGCGGATAAACACCTTGCCCGTGTATGCCGGATGCCACTTCCCGGAAGGGTAGGGCAACTGCTCCGGTTTCTGCGCTAAAAGCAGACCAGGAAGCACTAGGAATGCCATCCACAAACCAAAAGGGAGTAATATTTTGCCGCTCCGCCTCATAAGTGCCTGAATAACGATTACCGTACGGGTTTTAACCCGGTTTGCCGGAATTATCAGTCAAAGGTAATCAAAAACAGGGAAGTTCCGGATAATTTGAGATGGTTTCTGAAATCCGGAAAACGAAAAATGCCACCGGCAGCATTGGCTGCGGATGGCAATTTGTACTCCGGGTTGCCCTGAGGGCACGGTCCGGTTCAATGACGCTTATCCGAGAATCTTAACGACCATTACCTTGAAATCGGAAACCGAGATGTTGTCGAATCCGCGGTTGGTATTGCCTTCCACAAAGATGCACTGATCTTTAAGCACCAGCACCCGCTCGTTATCGGTTTCAAGCATGGCTTTTCCTTCAAGCACATAAAAGAATACATCGCTGGGGTTGATGTGCTTTTCAAGCTTTTGTCCCGCTTTCAGGTTCAGGTGGATGATTTCTACACGGGGAGCCTGCCCCATAATATGCCCGTCGAGCTCGAACGGCACCTTAGGCGCCTCGCTTAATTTGGTGATTTTCATCAATTTGTCCTCCTTTTATCTCTTTTTTAGCTTTTCTGTTTCTGATTTTCAACCACATAATTACACCCGTAATGATGATCAACAGGTTGGTGAGCCCGATCAGCGGAACATACAGGATATAAAAATCACCTAAAAATACGGAAAAAATTCGTCCGGTATGTACTTCCAGCGCCACACTCCATAACGAAATAGGCTCTTTCCGGAGCACTTCCGGCATCTCAGGTTTCAGGTTGGTGTTTTTCAGCGGAATCCATCCGGCGTCGTACTCCATCATGGCGGCCGGATTGCCGTTGTTGAAAATCATCCCCGCCACGGCCAGAGAGCCGAACGGACTTCCGCCGCGCCGTGGCTGTGCCGGCAGGCCGGTAACATAATCCAGCACGATTTCCTGAGCCGGATACCATATATATATGCCGCTGAGCGAACCAATGATGTAGCTGTGGTCGGGGCGCGGCTCAAAAACGGTAATGCCCATCAGGCTCACATCAGGCTGAACGCGGAAAGCACGGGCAATGCTGTCCTTTCCGGGCGTGAAGTGATAGAACCCTTCGCTGGTGGAGAGAATAAGCTCGCCTGAAACGGGGTCGGAAACCATATCCCGCAGCTTGTCGTTCCACGGGTTGCTGTGGCTGAGCATGGAGCCGGGGATGGGCGACACACGCGTATAGGCGATGGGAATCAGCAGCGGCGGCCTGAGGAACATTCCGGTGATGGTGGTGAGCAGCAGAAACACCAGCCCGTAAATTCCAAGGTTGTTGTGCCAGTTGATGGAGAAGCGGTTGAGGCGGCGGAGCTTCCTTTTCAGGCTTTCGCCCGACCGTTTTGCCAGCGAGGGCAGGAAGGTGTAGTAATAGCCGCTTAATACAATGAAGATCAGCGACAGTCCGACAAGGTCAACCAGGATTTTGCCCGGCAGGCCGAACAGTTCGCCGCTGTGGGTTACCCACAGGGTTCGGAAAAGGCCTGTTTTGCCGTCGTCGTTGATGGCGGGCGGCAGATGGATTGCGGATACCCCGAATATGCCTTCGCTCCGGTCGGGAATGGAGAAGAGGTGTGAGCGGGTAAGTACCAGAATCCGGTCGTCCTGCTGCATCAGCTTCACCACGCGGGGCGCTTTTTCGGGCAGTTCAATGTACTCCCACTCTCCGGCGGCCGGGCTGAAGTGGTACAGCCCCCAGAGGGTTCCGGCATACAGGTTCCCGGCATCCGACTGAAAAACGGTAAAGGTCTTCCGGTAGTCAATCCCGCGCCTGAGCCCCTTGTTGAAATCCTCGAAACGGCTGAAAGTGCTGTCGGTAATCCATATCCCGATGTTTCCGTAAATCAGTTGCCTGTTTTCCGAAAGCGGTACATTTCCCTTTACCGACGCAAGGTTCCAGTTGCTGTAGCGGTATGATTCGGGCATCAGCTTCCGCGAAACATTCACATGCGAGAACCAGTCGCGGTGGTTCATGATGATTCCTGAAACGGCAAAATGCAGCAGGAAAAAGCCAATGATCAGCGAAGGCCATTTATGGTATTTCCTTAGTTTTTTCATTTTTCTGCGAATTTCAGTCTGCGGCGGCTGCGGTTTATCCGGTTATGGACAGTTCAGCCTGCCCCGGCCTCATTTCCGGAGCAGGCTGATCGTTTTCCCCTTTAGTTATGCTTTAATCATGGTCAGAACCATCTTGAAACGCTCGGTTGCATGTACCGAATGAGGTACATTGGCGGGCATAATGATGGTTTCACCGGCTTTCAGGTGGTTGGAGATGCCGCCGATTACGATTTCGGCCTCGCCTTCGGTTACCTGAATCATGGCATCGAACGGAGCGGTGTGCTCGCTCAGTTTCTGGCCCTTGTCGAAAGCAAACAGGCTGACATTTCCTGCGCTTTTCTCAAGTACGCGCATGCTCACGATTCCGCCGTCGGAATAGTCAACGGATGAATTAAAATTAAATGCCCTGGCATTGTTGAATTTATTCTTTTCCATGTCTCGGGTTTTAAAGTGAAATGAAATAGATGATGTATTTGTTTTCGCTCTCCTTTACTACCCAGTTGCTGAAATTCAGGCTGGCAGCCTTGTCGATCAGCGGTGCGGGAAGGAAGGGGGCGGTGAGTTTGTATATTTTGCCTTTTCCCAAAGCGTTCAGGTCGGCAATTACCTGATTTACGGGATGTTCGCCTGCTTCGAGCATGGGGCGGGCATCCAGTCCGGCAGTCACCAGCGATTCGTTGAACCAGGCGGGCTTTTCGGTGGTGAGCAGCTTGTTCTCGTCCTGGGTAAAGATATCCTGCCCGATTTCGGCCCTGAGGCGGTTGATCAGGTCTTCAACCTTTACATTTCCGATGGCAGCCGCCTGCTGAAGCGTGGCAATCTTCGCCACCGTTTTACGAAGCAGCGGGTTTTTCAGCTTTTCGAAAGCCGGAATATAGCCGATCAGGATTTCCTCGAGCTGCGGATAGGTTTCAATAACCTGCAGAACCCTGGTTTTCGGGGTGATGATGAGTTCGTTGTGCATGGTCCGGCGGTTTAGGTGTACGACAGAATTCTTTGTTCGCCCTGGAGTTCGCGGTAGCGGGTTACATCGTGCGATACTTCCAGTACGCCCAGATATTCGCCTTTTGCATCCCTGAGTGCGAAATATTCGATGTGAATCATTCTGCCGCGCATGTTGATCCAGAACGGAACGCGGTCCTGTTTGCCCGATTTGAAATCGTCGATGATCTTATCGACGATGTGGGCGCTTGCCGGCGGATGGCACAGCCTTACATCGCGGTTCAGGATGGCGCGGTTGCGCTGGAATACCCTCTCGGCGCCCTGGGTGAAGTATTTCACCTTGTCATCCTTATCCACGAAAGTCATATCGAGGGGGATGGTATTCAGGATTGCCAGCAGCTCGGCGGCGCTGAAGCTTCCGGACGGCAGCTGAATGTGGCTCCCCGACTTCTGAATGTCGTTGATGCTCTCTTCCGCCA
Organism: Bacteroidales bacterium Bact_23; assembly: GCA_001603685.1. Lineage (GTDB taxonomy): Bacteria > Bacteroidota > Bacteroidia > Bacteroidales > Lentimicrobiaceae > Lentimicrobium. Next base: position 6,321 of record LUZO01000376.1, on the reverse strand, counting down.
CTCCTTCGGGCACCCAGTTAACCTGTGGATCGTAGAGGCAAAAGCCGATGTCGAGCGATTGTTTGCTGATTTCGTACCATTCGGCGTCGGTCAGCTTGTCCATGGCCATGGGGAAGAGGATCTCCTCCTCTTTTACGGTCATGTCGTCAACGCCGTGGAGCGCCTGGTTCAGCACAATCTCGGCCGAAGCCAGTAACTCGTCGCGGGTAATCTCTTTCTGCTGAAGAATCTCTATGCTTCCTTTCAGCAACTCCCTGATTTCATCCTGCTTGCCCCACATCACCTTGGGAGGTCCGGTGATGCCTTTGTTCTCGAGATAGGGGAACAGCAGGTATTCCTTGCGCAGATAGTGCTTGTCGGCATCCATCAGGCTGTTGAACAGCCCTCTGAGATTCAGGATCAGTTCGGGCAGTTCGCTTTCAGGAACTCCGGCAGCCTTTTCAAGCAGCTCTCTGGCCTGAGCGGTAACTTTTAGCAACTCCTTGTTTTCGCGTTCAAAAACATCAATGGGATGACCTTCCGGAATTTTCTTTGATCCGCTCAGGTCGATGTTTCCCTGAAGTACGGCGGAGTGGACATCGCACAGCCTGAGAACCTCCTCAACCGGAAGCCCTTCGGCAATCAGTTCCTCTTCCACCTCTACCACCTCACCGTAAGGAACCTGGCGAAGGGTTTCTATCAGTTCTTCACGCACCGCTTCCTGATTATCGCCTTTGTGAAGCTTCAGAATCAGTTCCTTAAGCTGTGCCTTGCGTTTCTGGGAGTTGTTTATGAGTTCGCTCATGGAAAATGCTTATTTGAAGTTAAAAAATACGCAGGGCCGCTATGATAGGGGAGAACCGCTGCCATAGCGACCCTGCGCCGTGGAAATCCTAAGGATTTATTAATTCAGGAAAAGTTTGATGTCGTCTTCAACGGTACCGATTCCGGCAATACCGAAGGTTTCAACCAGCACTTTTGCCACATTGGGTGAAAGGAATCCCGGGAGGGTGGGCCCGAGGTGAATGTTCTTCACGCCAAGATAGAGCAGTGCCAGCAGAACGATAACGGCTTTCTGCTCGTACCATGCAATGTTGTAGGCAATCGGCAGTTCGTTAACATCGTTCAGTTCGAAGATTTCCTTCAGTTTCAGGGCAATAACTGCCAGTGAGTAGGAGTCGTTGCACTGTCCTGCATCCAGTACGCGCGGAATTCCGCCGATATCGCCCAGAGGCAGTTTGTTGTAACGATACTTGGCACAGCCGGCGGTCAGGATAACGGTATCCTTCGGCAGCGCCTCAGCAAACTGTGTGTAGTAATCGCGCTCCTTGAAGCGGCCATCGCAACCGGCCATTACAAAGAACTTGCGGATAGCACCGGTTTTAACGGCGTCAACTACCTTATCGGCAAGTGCAAATACCTGTGCATGGGCAAATCCGCCAACGATTTCGCCTTTCTCAATCTCTGTGGGAGGTGCGCATTTCTTTGCGTGCTCGATGATTTCGCTGAAATCCTTCATTTTGCCGTTCTCACGGTTGGGAATGTGCTTGAATCCGGGGTAACCCGATGCGCCGGTGGTGTAAACCTTATCGCTGTAGGTAGCTTTCGACAGCGGCGGAACAATGCAGTTGGTGGTGAAAAGAATGGGTCCGTTGAAGGTTTCAAAGTCGTCCCTCTGTTTCCACCATGAGCTTCCGTAGTTGCCCACAAAGTGGCTGTATTTCTTGAATGCGGGGTAGTAGTTGGCCGGAAGCATTTCGCTGTGGGTATATACATCCACGCCGGTGCCTTCGGTCTGTTTCAGCAACTCTTCCATATCCTTCAGGTCGTGACCGCTGATGAGGATACCGGGGTTCTTGCCTACGCCAATGTTAACCCTGGTGATTTCGGGGTTGCCGTAGCTGGTGGTATTGGCCTTGTCGAGCAGGGCCATGGCCGAAACGCCGTATTTTCCGGTTTCCATAACCAGTGCAACCAGTTCATCGGCGGTGAGGTTGTCGTTCAGGGTGTCAACCAGTGCGCGCTGCATGAAAGCGTAGATTTCCGGATCTTCGAAACCGAGGTTGTAAGCATGCTCGGTGTAGGCAGCCATACCTTTAAGACCGTACATGGTCAGTTCGCGCAACGAGCGGACATCTTCGTTCTCAGTAGCAAGAACGCCAACGGCCGGAGCTTTTGCCTCAAATTCCTCGGCGGTGTCGGCAAACCAGGTAGCACACTCGGGCAGCGGCTGGCTGAAAGTGATGCCGGCCTTTTCGCAGGCGCTTCTCATCTCATTGCGCAGCTTCAGACCTTCGCGAACGCGGTTGATGAAAATATCGCGGTCGAAGTTGGCGTTGGTAATGGTGGTAAACAGGCTGTCGAATACGAACTTGTTTACGGTTGCATTTTCAATCCCTTTTTCGCGGGCTTTTACACTGTAAACCGAAATGCCTTTCAGAACATAAACCAAAAGGTCCTGCAGATTGGCAACATCGTCGGTTTTTCCGCAAACGCCTTTAACTGTACAGCCGGTTCCTTTGGCTGTCTCCTGACATTGATAGCAAAACATGCTCATAGTAAAACTTTTTTAAATTGTTGATTAATAATTGTTTGAGTTATCTTGTTTCTGTTTTTTCCACTTCAGACGGTGAAGCGTTCTGTTTTTAGTGTTCGAAAAAAGTTGGTTTGAAGGTGAGTGAAGCCCATGCCCAGTAGCTGGTCAAATCCTGGCTTCCGCCCTTCAGGGCAATTACCGATGCAGTGGTCAGATACTGCGAGTAGCCGGCATTCAGCGTTACATTGCCGGCCAGTTTGATGGCCAGATAGGCATCTATCTCCTGACCAAGGTTTTTGCTCATTACATTTCCCGGGTTTTTCGGATCAACGATGTCGGCGGCAGCGCTGAACAGGTGTAAATCGGTGCCCATGCTTACAATACCCTTTCCGAAGTTCAGCTTCACGAAAATATCCTGCAGTCCCACGCTGTTGATGTGGTTGCCCACATAGTAATAATCCATGTGTCCGTTGAATTTATGGTTGGTTCCGAACAGCGGATTAAAACTGTTGGTAACATTTGGCGAAGCGTTTTTCTGGCTGGTGCCCGAAAGGTTTTCAATGCCGGCGGTGATACTGAGCGCTTTGCTGAGGACGAGTTTTGCATTGGCCGCATACATCAGCGCATCCACTTTAATGTCGGGCACATCCTTGCCGGTTTGTTTGTAGATGGAGGCGTTCAGCGTAACCGGGTGTACCTTCAGGGTTCCGGTTCCGCCTAAGGTCTGGGTAAAACGGGTATCGTAAACCACCACCTGTCCGTTCTCCAGCCGGTTGTGGTTGCCGGTATTGAGAGCCAGCAGACTCATTTCCAGGATTTCCCACGAGTGGTTAATCCACAGCATCTGCATCGATTTGTAATTGCCTGCCACATAGTACAGCCTGTCGTCGAGGCGTTCCTTATCCTGGTTGAATGCCAGCCCGCCATGAATTTTCCAGGTTCCGGGCTGCCATTTCAAAAGTCCGATGTCGTGGCTGCGTGCCTGCTGTGCCCAGTCAACATTGCCCAGCATGCGCGAGTCGTCATAAACCAGCTCCATACGGCCGGCTTTAAATGAAAGGGTAGGGGTGAAGAAGTACTCGCCCCAGGCCTCGTGCACCGAAAAGTTGTTGTCCGATACATTCATCTGGGTAACATTGCCCCACACGCGGACATCCTGCAGGCTGATGCCGGCTTTCATTTTTTCGTCCTTGTAATTCAGGTTTATTCTGCTGCGCTGCGAAATAAAGGCAGCGGGAGTCATGCCATCGAAAGCCGGAGCTTTGTAGCCATGCCTGAATTCGGCCCTAGGACGAAGTTCGCCGCTCATCACAAACTGAGCCCTGCCGATGGTCGGAAAAGCGAGCAAAACCGCGAGAAACGCCAGAATTGATGATATTTTACCTTTCATATTTAGTTGCAATATTATTTTCTGAAAAAACGCTGCAATTTACACCCATTCCTCTGATAAAACATCACCCTGAATGCCAACGATGCATTTTTTTATCGGGATGTTTCTTCCGGCAAGCTGCCTGGCCGATTGTGCCATTTGCACAAGGCCGCCGCAGCAGGGAACTTCCATCATAACCACCGTCATGGTGTTGATGTTGCTTTTTGCAATCATGGCGGTGAGCTTTTCGAGATACGACTCCTTGTTGGTATCGAGCTTCGGGCAGGCAATTGCCAGGGTTTTCCCTTTCAGAAATCTGTTGTGGAAGTTGCCCATCGAGAATCCGGCGCAGTCGGCTGCAAGCAGTACATCGGCGTTTCTGAAATAACCGGCCTGCGGATTCAGCAGATGAAGCTGTACCGGCCACTGCCGGAGTTCCGAAGGGGCGTCGGTAACCGTGGTTTCGGCCTTTGCGGCAGCCACGGCTTCATTCATTTTATTCAGGTCGATGTTGAAATCGATGGTGGCTGAACCCGGGCATCCGCCGCCGCAGCCCGATGAGGGAGCGGCAACCGAGGCTCTGGCTTCGGCAATACTGTTAAAGGTGGCAGGTGTGCCATTGCTTTGAGGGTTGCTTCCGGCCTGAGGACTCATATCGATGTTGTTCTCCTTAATATAATTGATGGCCTGCCTGAGCAGTTCGGTTTCGTTGTGGTCGCGCAGGTGCTCCAGATGGGCCAGAATGGTGTTTCTTCCCTTTGGAACCACCATCTGCTCCATAACCTTGATTTCGTCGTAAGGCTCGGCTTCACGCTCTTCGATGCTGATGGCGCCTTCGGGGCAATGTCCGATGCAGGCGCCCAGCCCGTCGCAAAACAGGTCGCTGATCAGACGGGCCTTGCCGTCGATTATCTGGAGAGCGCCTTCGTGGCAGTTGGGGATGCAGTTTCCGCATCCGTTGCACAATTCTTCGTCAATTTTTATAATGGATCTTTTCATTCTGCGTCAGCTAAAATTGATATTTTTGACAATGTGGTGTTTTTCAGGTAGTTAATGAAATCAATGGAAAACTTGTTGGCCAGTCCGCCGAATACACAGGAAGCAAAAGGGCAGCGTTGATCTTCGATTCCGCAGAAGCTGTTTTCAAGGGTTCCTTCAATCAGTTCATAGATTTCGAGCAGGGTAATCTTCTCGGCATCGCCCTTCAGCGTAAACCCACCCTTTGGTCCTCTGACCGAATCCAGATAGTTGTTCTTTACCAGCGTTTGCATCACTTTGGCCAGGTGGTTGCGTGATGCGTGGGTAAGGTCGGCTATCTGGTTCACATTCAGCATCTCCTTACTGCCGGCAATCAAAGCCATGCTGTGAACTGCCAGTGAAGCCGCCTCGGAAATATGAACTACTTTCGCCATGTAAAACCTGAATTTGTATTTCGGTATTTGAATACGCAAATATAGATATCATTTTTAAGATAGCGGTCGTTTTTAAAATATTTTTTAAAGATGATTTTGGCAGTGTAAATGATTAGTAATTAGTGGGATAGGAGTTAGTTTATATTTAGTCTAAATATGTATTACAATAGTCAAATAAAAAGTCATGAAAAAAGGCGTCAAAAAGAGTCAAAAAGATTTGAAAATTTGACTCCCGCCTGTCGGCGGGAATTTGAAGATTTGAAGATTTGAGGATTTGAGAATTTGCAGTCCTGGCTATCGCCAGCACATTTGCAGCCCCCGCCTTTGGCTTCGGTCCGCCTCTGGCGGATGCAGCACCTGTCGGCGCATTTACCATTGGTCCGCCGCGGCGGATTAGAACTTAGAATTTCTCTTACCTCTTACTCCGCCACGGCGGACTACTTCCTACCTCACTTTTTACTTTTTACTTAAATCTTTTTACTTCTCAACTCTCACCTCTCACCTCTCACCTCTGGCCTCCGGCCTACTCCAAATAATCCTCCAGCGTCTTCCCCTGCATATACTCCTTAAATTCATTGGTCATTTTTGTGACGATATTGCCCATCAGGCATTTGTCGAAAGGGCAGACCGGATGTTCGAGGGGGCAGGCGGTTTCCGACAATTTGCCTTCAATCGTTTCAAAAATCTCGAACAGGTTGATTTTATCCGCGGGAATCCTGAGGGAAAAGCCGCCCGAAGGGCCGCGGTTGCTGTTCAGGTAGCCCTCTTTCACCAGGCGTTGCAGCACTTTGGCTACATGGTGCCGCGATGAACAGGTGCGCTCGGCAATGCTCTGAACATTCAGGGGCTCGTTGGCCCCGGCTATCAATACCATGCTGTGGATGGCGATTGATGCAGCTTCTGAAATGGAAACGATCTTTGACATACCGGTAATCGGGTGTTTGATTCACAAATTTCGGAATTCTGATTCATAAAAATGAATAAAATTGAGGTGAAGGATGGCCCGGATCTCCCATATATATTAT
>LUZO01000375.1 GCA_001603685.1 Bacteroidales bacterium Bact_23 | reverse complement strand
ATTTGGTACTGATTGAACTGAAGTGAAAATTTTATGTTTGTTAATAGCCGATGGCATTTTTACTAAATCGAATGTTGAAAATGTATCTGCCGGACAAGCTGGGATAAACTTACAGTTCAGCAATTTGAATTAATTGCCATCCGTATCAGAAAAACCTCAATTCATTACCTTAACATAAGATCTGCAAATGAAAAAAAGACTTCCCGGAATAGTTAAAACAGACCCCTGGTTAATGCCTGTTACTCAGGATGTTGAGCAACGAATTGACAGATATTTCGAAAAGCTGTATCATATTGAAAATCAGCATGGTAGTATTGGAAAATTTGCCGATGCCTATAAGTATTTCGGGATCAATTACAGCAAAAAAGATAAAGGCTGGTATTACCGCGAATGGGCTCCGGCAGCGGCACAGTTATACCTTTCGGGCGATTTCAACCAATGGAATCCTACCTCCCACCCGATGCACAGGATTGAAAACGGAGTCTGGGAAATCTTTCTGGACTATAAGACCTATAAAGATTCCTTTGTTCATGGATCGAAAATAAAAGTTTGGGTAGAAGCTGCCAATGGTTTTCAGCCGCGAATTCCGGCTTATATCCGCCGGGTTGTGCAGGACGAAGATACCCATAACTTCTCCGGACAGCTCTGGTTTGCCGAATTCGACTGGGAAGGCGACGATTTTCGTTTTCCTGAAGATCAAAAGTTGTTTATTTACGAATGCCATGTCGGGATGGCTCAGGAAAAAGAGGGTGTTGGCACATATCTGGAATTTGCAGAAAACATCCTTCCATGGATAAAAAAAGCCGGATATAATGCCATTCAACTGATGGCTGTGCAGGAACATCCCTATTATGGTTCATTTGGATATCATGTAGCCAATTTCTTTGCTGCCACATCACGGTTTGGAACACCTGAGGACCTTAAATCGCTGATTCTTAAGGCTCACAGAATGGGAATTGCTGTAATCATGGATATTGTTCATTCTCATACAGTAAAGAATGTAAATGAAGGGCTGAATATGTTCGACGGAACAGACGATCAGTATTTCCATCCCGGCCCCAGGGGAATTCATCCGGACTGGGACTCTCTGCTGTTCGATTACGGTAAAACTGAAGTACTGCAGTTCTTGTTATCGAATGTGAAATTCTGGCTGAAAGAGTTTCATTTCGACGGGTTCCGCTTTGATGGCGTGGGTTCGATGATGTATTTCCATCATGGAAATGAAGTAATCGACACACCCGAAAAATACTTCAGAGATGGTGTTGAATGGGATGCCGTTACCTACCTTCAGCTTGCTAATAAGCTGATTCATTCCATTAAAAAAGAAACAATTACCATTGCCGAAGATGTTACCGGGATGCCGGGGCTTGCAGCACCGCTGAAAGAAGGCGGACTGGGTTTCGATTACAGGCTCGGAATGGGAATTCCCGATTTCTGGATAAAATTGCTGAAAGAGTATAAAGATGAGGATTGGAACATACATGAGCTATGGAATGTAATGACAAACCGTTTGCCGGGCGTAAAAACGGTGGCTTACGCCGAATCGCACGACCAGGCGCTGGTAGGCGATAAAACGCTGGCATTCTGGCTGATGGATAAGGAGATGTACTGGCATATGCAGGCAAATGATCCGCATATGGTGATTGACCGCGGCATCGCATTACACAAAATGATCAGGCTGTTTACCATTGCTCTGGGCGGTGCTGCCTACCTCAATTTTATGGGCAATGAATTCGGACATCCCGAGTGGATTGATTTCCCGCGCGAAGGTAACAACTGGAGCTATTATTATGCCCGCAGGCAATGGTCGCTGGCCCATAATCCGGACCTGAAATATAAGTTCCTTGCCGACTTCGACAGAGAAATGATCAATACCATAAAAAACAATGGTGTGCTTGATTATGAGTACGGTACTCAGCTACAAATGGATGAACTGAATAAAACGATTGTTTTTTCAAGAGGTAAATTGATCTTTATTTTCAATTTCCATCCGTTCAACAGTGTGCCGGATTACATACTTCCGGTTCCCGAAACCGGTGATTACAAAATAGTATTAAATACCGACAATAAAACCTTTGGTGGTCACAACCGGATTAGTGAAGGGCTCTCCTATCCATCGGTTAGAAATAAAAAAAACGGCATTTTGGAATTAAGAATCTATAATACCAACCGTACGGCCATTGTGCTGAAAAGAAAATGATAACAATAAACAACTGATAATCTATAGCTTAGCTGTTAGATTTGTGTGTTGTAATAATTTTTTAAAAAATTAACAAATAAACCATTGTGCGGATTATATACTTCCGTATTATTGTAAACTTTTTTAAACTGCATATATTGAAATGGAAAAGAAACGTTTGGTAGTCAGTTACAGCAATCTCTGTCTCTTATACACATCT
>LUZO01000374.1 GCA_001603685.1 Bacteroidales bacterium Bact_23 | reverse complement strand
GCTCTCGCGGCCGTTGGAGAGGATGATGAGGGCGTTGTACCAGAAGAGCTGGGGAATCGCCGCCTTGTAGTCGCGGAGGTTGTCGTCGTAGGCGTCAGAGACCCGCCGGTGGGATGCCTTCAGCTCGACGAAGACGAGGGGGATTCCGTTGACAAAGCCGACCAGGTCGGCCCTCCTGGTGTACATCTCGCCTGCGATCCAGAGCTGCGACGCGAGGAAGAAGTCGTTCTCCCCGGGCCGGTTCCAGTCGATCAGCCGGACCGTCTCGACCTCCTCTCCGCCGTTTCCCCCTCCCTCATCCCCGCCCTCAAAATCGGCCACGTCCTCGGACTCGGACTGGAGGGCGACCTTGACTCCGTCTTTGAGGAGCTGGTAGACCTCCCGGTTAGCCTGGGGCGGGCTCTGAGCGCTCCGGTCGCGGGTCAGCTCCTCGATGGCGAGATCGATCGCCTCCGCCGAGGCCTCGGGGTTGAGCTTCTCCAGAGCCGGGCGGAGCTTCGAGACGAGGACCACCTCGGCGCGGGTCTCCCGGCCCAGAGTCCCCTGGACGCCGCATTTCTCCTCGAAGCAGTCGGCGACCTCCCAGCCCAGATCTCGGAACCGGAGGATGGCGGGTCGCTGGATCATTTGGTCCTCGGTGTAGTCGCCGAGGTTCATGAATCAGCTCCATTTCCCATTTGTCGTTCGAAAGCCTGGCGTACCAGGCCCATGATATAGGGCAATTCATCCAGTGAAGAGAATCCGACCTCTACGTCACCGTTCCCCCAACGTCCAATGCCGCTGACGTCCTTGCACATACCACGACTGTCGATGATATCGGGAAACGGCATATTCAAAGAAAGACGCAAGCGCTTTGCCTGAGGCACAACATCAACGAAATTGGTTTCGGCCTTGTAGGCCACATAGAGCTTGAGAAACTCTTCATTAACGACGGGATCGAGGGCCAACACCTCCTTTCGAAAAGCTTCAAACAATTCTTGGCCAATGCCACTAAGGAGATGAGGATGATCCTCTATTGAATAGTTCGCTTTTGATTCGGATCGGGGGTGGTAGACTATGAGAACTTCAGAGTCCAGTTGTGGAGCGCGCCAGACCGAGACGGCAATCTCACTCAAGCGTTGCGCACGATCCTTGATGGCATCTTCATTCCACTGCTCAAGCTGACCAAGTCCATGATTCAGTTTGAGCGGGCTTTCTTTAAAGCCGCCAGTAATATCCCGTTTCTCAATAAAAGATCGATCGCTGTACTCTGGGTTGTAACCGGTCAAGGTCAGGTTGCCGAGAGTATGCAACCACGTCTCTCGAATCCGCTCCCATTCCAACCCTAGCGCGTCCTTCCATGCCTTTGAGAGGTTCTCGTTCTGCGGAAGGATATGCTCAATCGTGTATTCGTCTACCTCTACTCGCTCCTTGCGTTCATGGTTCTCCATTCTCCGCAACCAATAACTGCGGCGGGGGAAATTGTAGAGATCGCGGATTTGCAGCTCTCTTTTAAACTCATCGTCATTGGGAAAACGTCTATAGGACGGCAGGAGGAGGAATTGGGCTTTAATGCTTTCAAGATATCGATCTTTCTTCAGCGCTTTGGAGAAGGTGGCGAAGGTCTTGTTCAGCGAGTTAGTAGGGATGGAACAGATCGCACGGCGGAAGACATATGCTTCTATCAGCCGCACCGCCGTTAAGAAGTCATCTCTTGATAATACTCCGCTGCTGTAGTCGTGGTATAGCTCCAACAAGAAGGGATAAGCCACCTCAACTTTCAACTCGCGAAGGTCTTGGAAAGCTCGTTTCAAATCCCGATCTGTTTCAGCCCCCAGGGCCATGGCGCAGAAATAGCGCGCGAATCGGCGAATGTCTTCAACCAGGGATTCCACACCCGCCTTAGCCGCTTTGGGCGATCTTGCATGGGTTTTGAATGCGTCGTACACTTCGCTAATCCGGGGGACGGCTCCGGTCTTGACCGTCAAATAGTGGCGCATAAAGCTGTCAAAGTGGGTGCCGTAAGCATCCTGCCCGAAGTCAAGTTCCATCGGGCGCCAGTAGTCCTCATAGAGTCGAGTTTGCAGGTTAGGCTCCAAACCCATCAAGATGAAGTTACGAATCAAGTCAGCCTGGGTCAGTTCTCTGCCGGTGGAGTTCATGCTCTCAAAGATCAACTGCGGATTGTCCTGATCCCGGTTCAATGCAATGTCCACCACGACCAGTTTGGCGATCCCGTTGCAGAGGGCGGTCAGCTTCTCTTGATTTAAAGCGATCAACTTTTCAAAGAGTTTGTAGTTTTCATAAACGCGCCGGGAATATTCTCTCGGAGGCTCTTTGCCTGTAACCACGGCGATGAGCGAATCTCTGTCGGTCTGTGATAGGATGAGCTTGAAATGACGCTCGCCCTCCTCCTCCGGGTTGATTAGGTAGTAGTTGCGCAGTTTGCGGGGCGAAAATCCGTCCACCAGCTCTTGTCTTCCCTCGGGGAGTTTGTCCAGCGCATCTGCCAGTGCAGCGATTAAGAGCGACAAAGTCGTCAGGCGTTGTTGGCCATCGATGACGAGCAGAGGCGACTGGCTGGTTACCTGATACAGCCCCTTTTCGATGTAGACGATGGAGCCGACGAAATGGGCCGTGATCTCGTCGTTTTCGCCGGTGCGCATAATATCGTCCCAGAGCTGCCCGCATTCCCCATCATCCCAGGAATAGTTGCGCTGGTAGATGGGAATGACGAACTGAGGGGATTTTCTTATAAACTCTAAAAACTTGGCTTCTGTTGCTCTCATGCTCCCTCTCCATCATGAATCTTGATGTCTAACTCTGAAACATCCATCTCGCTAGAAATAAGTTTTGGTAAAAGAAAGTCACGAGTTTGGCGAAGGTTGGCATTTTTCGAGATTAAACGCCAGCATTGCTCAATCATTGGCTCTGCAAGTTCGAACCAATTATGCTGCAAATTTTTTGGTGGAATTACGATTTTAAATTTTCGAAAATCCTTCAAAACTATTCTTGGGACGGCAACTCCCGAGACATAGCCTTTCATACGTGCTTCGACCGATGGATCTTTCAGATACATCGCCAGAAGATGGGGTAGCATCCTACCATTGGGTCTCAATATTGCTATCGACGATAAGATAACCAAATCAATTTCTTTCTCAACAACAAAAATATGTTTTAAATAACTTCCATCTTTGGCAATCAAAACATCTTCTTTCAAAGGTTTGCAGTCGTTGTGTACGAGTTTCTGATAGTCTTCTTCACCGATCTGTCTGCACTTGGTGATATCGAATCCCCAATCGTGCATGTCTTTGACCGATGCCATCGGAAAGCCGTTTGAAACTGATTTAGGACTCCAATGTGATCCATCTGTAATTCGTTGGCAAACACTTTCCAGAGTATAGACCTCCCACCCCTCCGGCTTCGGCCCCAGCTCCGATTCCTCCATCCGCACCTTCTCGTGCCCCGGAAATCGGAAGTTCACGAACCACTCGCGGTAGAGGGCCGAGGCCATCTCCTCCAGGATCTTGATGCGCCGGGTGTTGTTCTCGATCAGGTCGTCGTAGGCGGAGAGGATGGCGGCGATCTTGCGCTGGGTGGGGAGAGGGGGATAGTTTAGAGGCAATGATCTTATCATTTCAAGGCTGACATAACCTTGCGCTACACCGCCTTTTATTCCGTAGAGAGCGTCCTGGAAAATGTGACCTTTAATCCAATAATAAAGATACTTTGGAAATATTATTGATTTATCTGGTCTTAAGATTGCAACACTACTTGAAAGGCCGAATCTATCTCTTTCATGAACGAGATATGGCTCACCAATCGTACCAATTATACCGAATATTATATCATCTTTTCCTGGTTTTGTTAAAGCCTTCGAATTGTCCCTAAAGAGTCTAGCGAAATCGTCCTCTGAGATGTAATCAACTTTTAATAAATCAAGTCGCCCATCTTTCAGATTTTTTGAGGATAAATAAGTAACACCGGATTGATGTCGTTTTAGCTTAGCGTGTGCGCCATCTCCAACAATGCAACGGTCTCCAATCTTCCGTTCCGCCCAGCTAGAGAGACTCATAAGATTTGTCCCTCCAGAAGCATCGCCACGTTCTCCCCTATCCTCTCCTCCAGCTCCCGAGCCTCCAAATTGAGACGCTCCAGCTCCTCGTTCAGCTCCTCCAGCCGCTCGGCGAAGTCGAAACCGTCGTCCTCCCGCTCGGCGACGCCGACGTACCGGCCGGGGTTGAGGCTCCAGCCCTGGGCCTCGATCTCGCCGATGGTGGCGACCTTGCAGAGCCCCGCCACGTCCCGATAAACGCCGTCGGGGAAGTGCTCCTTCATCATGGGGCCGCTCCCCTCCTTCGTCTCGACCTCCTCGCCCCGGTAGAGTCGGGCGATGTTGGCGATGAACTCGATCTGGTCGGGGGTGAACTCCCGGTGGGCGCGGTCGATCTGGTGGTAGATATGCCGGGCGTCGATGAAGAGGACCTTTTCTGATCTGGAGGGGTCGGGGGCCGTCCTCTTCCCCCGGTCGAAGAACCAGAGGGTGCAGGGCAGGGTGACGGTGTAGAAGAAGTTCGACCCCACGGCGATCATGACGTCGACCGCCTTCGCCAAGATCAGCTTCTTTCGAATCTCCAGCTCCGAGCCTCGGGCGTCGCTGGCGGAGTTCGCCATCACAAACCCCGCCCGGCCCTTCGTCGAGAGGGCGCTATAGAAGGTCTGAATCCAGATGTAGTTGGCGTTGTCGACGTTCGGAATCCCGAGGGAGAAGCGGGGGTCGTCCTTGATCCGGTCGTGGTCGACGTTGTTGACGTTGAAGGGCGGGTTTGCCATCACGAAATCGAACTTGCCCCGGCTCTCGTGGACGTCCTCGTAGTAGGTGTTCGCCTCCTTGATCTGGCC
>LUZO01000373.1 GCA_001603685.1 Bacteroidales bacterium Bact_23 | reverse complement strand
TGTATAAGAGACAGGGTAATTACATTACTCTGTGACCATTACCTGACTGCAAAAATAGATATTTGAAGCTTACGAGCAAAAAATTAAATCCCATAAACTTAACAATGATATTCACAGCCGCCGGCATCCTTAAACCGGCGAAGAACAACTGACTTTTAGCTGAATCTGATGATAAATAATGTAAGGTCTCAACGGAAGGCCTCCTGAAACAGAGCTCAGGTTTCACTTATTTTTGATATTTTTGTTTCTGAATCAACCACCGGTTATGTCGAATAAAAAGAAACGGGAAAAGAAATTCATCGAAATGCCCCAATATCGTGGCGGCAATACGGCCATGCGCAAATTCATCAACGAGAATCTGCGTTATCCTGAGGAAGCACTTAAAAACCAGATTTCGGGCACGGTTTTCCTCTCGTATGTGGTTGCCAGCGACGGCACTGTGGAGGATGTTCAGGTGATGAAGGGGCTGGGATATGGCTGCGATGAAGAGGCCGTCAGGGTGATTTCGCTGCTGAAATACGAGCCGGCGCACAACCGCGGTTTACGCGTAAGGAGCAATATGCGCACCCGAATCAACTTCAGGCTGCCGGCAGCACCCGCTCCGGTTATCAGCTATTCGGTGGTTAAGGAACAGCCCAAAGCTCCCCCTAAAGAAAAACCGGCGCCTAAGGTAAATTACGGTTACACGATCGTGGTGGGTAGCGGGAAACAAGAGTGAGAAGAAAAAAGAAAAAAGGAAAAAGATAAAAGTAAAAAGTCCCGTAGGGACGACATTATGGTAGCATCAGGCAATAACAAATACCCACAAGTCTCGGAGGGACGACATTATCGTCCGCAGATAAACCGGCGTTCTCGCAAAGCCAACCAAATTACATGGAATTTACCGTTTTTAATTTCTAACGATAATGTCGCTCCTATGGAGTTTTCCATATCCTAATGAAGCGACCTTTTTTAATGCCACAAAAACATTAAAGCACTAAATCCCACTAAAAAGACGAAATACTTTTGTGTTCTTCTGTGTCTTGGTGTCTTAGTGGCAAAAAAGGAATAGCCACAAAAACACGGATCATTGATCCCGCGGATGCGGGAAACACAAAATCCCACTAAAAAAATGGAAGTATAAGTGGCGAATTCCAAATCATCATTTTCGTTGGGAACTCCAAAAAAACAAAACCGGCCGGAAAATCCGGCCGGCAATATTTATTCCATCAAATCCTTTCCGGAAAATCATTCATCCGGATGATTCAGCGGATTTTCTTTACATTCCTTACACTCAAGGCTTTTGTTGTACTGTATCATGGCTCTTGAGCTCATACCCATACTGCTGAATCCGCCGTCGTGGTAGAGGTTCTGCATGGTAACTTTTCTCGTAAGGTCTGAGAAGAGGGTAATGCAGTAGTCGGCGCACTCGTCGGCTGAGGCATTTCCGAGCGGTGCCATGCGTTCGGTGAAGTCCATCAGTGCCGAAAAACCCTTTACCCCCTGCCCTGCCGTGGTCGGGGTGGGCGACTGCGAAATGGTGTTGATTCGTACATGCTTTTCGCGGCCATAAATGTAACCAAAGCTGCGGGCAATCGACTCCAGCACCGCCTTGGCATCGGCCATATCGTTGTACTCGTACAAGGTGCGTTGCGCGGCGATATAGGAGAGCGCAACAATGGAACCCCACTCCTTAATGGCATCCATCTTCTTGGCCACCTGTATCATCTTGTGAAATGAAAGGGCCGAGATGTCGAGCGTTTTGCTGAAGAAATCGTAATTGATGTCATCGTAGGGAATTTTCTTTCTCACATTCGGCGACATCCCGATGGAATGCAGAACAAAGTCAATCTGTCCGCCAAAAATCTCCATGGTTTTCGAAAAAAGGTTCTCCAGATCTGCAACGCTTGTAGCATCAGCAGGAATCATGTGTGCCCCGATCTTCTGGGCCAGCTCGTCGAGTTCGCCCATCCGGATGGCAAGCGCTGTATTGGTAAGAACAATCTCAGCTCCTTCTTCGTGAGCCTTTTCCGCAACCTTCCATGCAATTGAGTTGCTGTTAAGCGCACCGAAAATAATTCCTTTTTTTCCTTTTAGTAAATTATAAGCCATATGTTTTGATTTGGTTCATACAAAATGCCGATGTCTTATCAGCAAACAAACAAATGAATTGGTTAATTGTTTTTGAGCAGTTCTTTGGCGGTTTCGCGGGCAACTTCCAGGTCGGGGTTGCCGCTTATCATCAGGGCGAGTTCTGAAATCCGCTCATCAGCCGCCAGCAGGGTAATGGTGGAGTAGGTCATTCCGCCGTCGTTGTATTTGTACACTTTGAAGTGTTCGCTGCTCTTTCCGGCAATCTGCGGCAGGTGGGTGATTACGATTACCTGCATCCTTTCTGACATTTCCGCAAGAATATTTCCAACTTTCGAAGCGATATCGCCCGAAATGCCGCTGTCGATCTCATCGAAGATTATGGTTGGCAGCAGGCTGCTCGATGAAATCAGCGATTTCACGGCCAGCATCAGGCGCGAAAGCTCTCCGCCGGAAGCGATCTTCGACAGCTCGTTCATTTCGCTGCCCTTGTTTGCGCTGAACATAAACCTGACCCTGTCGGTGCCAAACTGGCCGGGCTGCTCCAGGGTGGAGATGTCAACGCGGAAGGCGGCATCCCTGATTCCCAGTTGCCTTACGGTTGCCAGTACCTCATTTTCTATCTGCGCCGCAACCCTGCGCCGCTCTTTGCCAAGGCGGGCGGCAAGGCCGGCAAGTTCCTCCCTTGTGGCGGATATTTCAGCCGAAAGGGCAACAATCCGGCCATCGAGCGAAGCGGCATTGCCGATCTTTTCGCCGATGGCTTCCATTTTTTCCAGCAGTGCGGCGGCCGTGCGCACATGATGTTTCTGTTCCAGGTTGTAAATCAGCGCCAGCCGCTCGTTTACCTCCTCCAGCCGCTCCGGATTATATATGGTGTTCTCATCCAGGCGGCTCACCGTACCGGCAATGTCCTTTATTTCGATGATGGAAGCGGCGAGCCTTTCGGCCAGCACTCCGGCCTCGCTGTGGTGGCGGGCAGCCTGCTGAAGCAGCGTTGCCACCTCATTCAGCCTCCTGATGATGTTCTCCTCGCTGCCGCTCAGCAGACCGGCCGCACTAAACAGTTTTTCCTTAATCTCTTCGGCGTGTCCGAGCACCTCCGACTCCTGTTCCAACTGTTCCTCTTCGCCGGGGCTGAGCTTTGCCTTTTCCAGTTCATCGAAAAGAAAACTGAGGTAGTCGAGTTCTGCGCGGGCTTCATCGTTTTTTTGCTGAAGGTCGGCTAGGTTCTTTTCCAGGGCATTCAGCTTTCTGAACACCGTTTTGTAATCGGCAAGCAGGGCGTTGTTTCCCGCCACCGAATCCACCACCGATAGCTGAAATGCCGACTCCTGCAGCAGAAGCGTCTGATGCTGCGAGTGGACATCAATCAGTCGTGAGGTTAGCTCTTTCAGTTGATTCAGCCCGACAGGCGTGTCGTTGATGAATGCCCTTGATTTCCCCTGGGGGTTGATTTCGCGGCGGATGATGCAGTGATGGTCGTAATCCAGATCGTTTTGAGCGAAGAACTCCTCCAGATCGCAGTTGCTGATGTCGAACGAGCCTTCGATGGTGCATTTCGCCGACTTATCGGGTGTACTTAGGTTCTCGGCCCTTTGTCCCAGTATCAGCCCCAGCGCGCCCAGAATGATTGACTTCCCGGCTCCCGTTTCACCGGTAATCACGGAAAAACGGCCGCTGAAATCAATGTTTAAACTGCGAATCAGGGCATAGTTGGAAATGGAGAGGCTTGTCAGCATATCCCGGAATCAGGTTTGGAATGCAAATTTACAAAATCCGCCGAAACGGGGTATTTATTTTTGTGTCTCGAGGATACGCTGATATTTGGAGGCGTTTGCCGGATCTATCTCTTTCAGAATGTTTACTGCTTTGGTTTTGTCCATGGGCGATGCCTGTGAGTAGATGTTAACCAGCTCGTCGCGCTTGGCTTCCATAAAAAGCTGCAGGGCGAACAGCCCCGGGCGCTCGCGGTTGACTTTGCGCAGCAGTTCCAGGCTTTCGTTTATGCCGGCTCTGCCCGCTTCCACATCGTCGGCCATCAGGTCGAGGCCGTGCCTGTGGTAACGGTACGATGCCTCGCGCAGCGCCGAATAGGTGGGATTGGTGAGGTTCTCGAGCAGCCAGTAACGGTTTTTCTGCCCCTCGAAAGCCTTCCACCCCTTCTCTCGCGCATTCTGACCCATGTTCACAATATTCTGAGCCTTGGCAAAATAGGGCGAGCCGCCGTTTTTGGCAAACGAATCGCCGTCAATACCCAGATACATATACAGCCAGTAAGCGATGGTGGAGGTCAGGTTGGAGTTGAATACATTATCAGAGTAGTCAAGCGTTTGATACTCAACATACTTAAAGTCGAAATCGCGGTCGAGGTAGTTGAGCAGGGTGGTGTTGTACGATGCCTTAAACACCGGGCGGCGGAGCGCCAGGTTGATTTTCGCCTTAAAATCCTCGCCCGAACGGTTTTCAACGGTAATCAGGATGGTTCCCTCAATCCTCTCTTCGGGTTTGTAGGTATAATTGGTCCAGCGGCGGTTGTTTACAAAGTCGTACAACTCCTGCTGAAGGGTTTCGAAGATCTTCTTCTCGGTACCTTCAACCTGAGGCGAGGTTACCTGAACCGTGACATGAAATTCCTGAGCCTTTGCCGAAAAAAGGGTCAGAACCAGAAGAAGAATTATGGTGAAGTGTTTCATGCTTATCTTTTTAATTCCGTCATCATGCAATTATGGGTTGCTCTCTGACAATGGCATCCAGAATTGCCCCGGCAATCTCCTTTTTCGATTTCAGGGGAACATCCGTCCGGCTGCCGCTGGCGGTAAAAATGGTTACCTTATTGGTATCGTGCCCGAAACCGGCGCCTTCGTCGTTCAGCGAATTAAGAACGATCATATCGGCATTTTTATTTTTCAGTTTGCCGATGGCATGCTCATTTTCATTGGTGGTCTCCAGGGCAAACCCGGCGATAAACTGACCGGCTTTTTTTCGTTTTCCAAGTTCGGCAAGGATATCGGTGGTCTTTTTCAGCGCTACGGTCAGCTCCTCCCCCGCTTTCTTGATCTTTTCGGATGCCGGATTTGACGGGGTATAATCGGCAACGGCGGCAGCCATGATGATGACATCGCTCGAAGGCGCTTCGGCGAAACAGGCTTCAGCCATCTGCGCGGCCGAAGTCACCGGGATAACCCTTACCGATGGGTGATTCGCCGAAAGGCTTACCGGGCCGGAAACCAGCGTTACCTCAGCCCCGCGGGCAGCCGCTTCGTCAGCCAGGGCATAGCCCATCTTACCGGTTGAAAAGTTGCCGATAAACCGCACCGGATCAATCCTTTCGTAAGTAGGCCCGGCCGAAATCAGTACCTTTTTGCCGCTGAAGTCACGGCTTCTGAAAAAAAAATCGCGGATTATCTGAAAAATCACCTCGGGCTCTTCCATACGGCCGGTTCCGATGAGGCCGCTGGCCAGCTCGCCCGACTGGGGAGCAATCAGCCGATGGCCGAACGACAGCAGCGTTTCGATGTTCCGACGCGTGGTCGGATGGTTGAACATATCGAGGTCCATGGCGGGAGCAAACATCACCGGGCATTTGGCTGCCAGATAGGTGGTTGTGAGCAGGTTGTCGGCAATTCCGTTCGCCATTTTGGCCATGGTGTTGGCGGTAACGGGAGCCAGCACAAACAGATCGGCCCAGCGGCCCCAATCCACATGGCTGTTCCAGCTACCATCGGTTTTGTTGTAGGGTTCAATCAAAACCGGCTGCTGCGATACGGTAGAAAGCGTAAGAGGAGTTACAAAATCGGTGGCACAGGGGGTCATCACCACCTTTACCTCCGCGCCCTCCTTCTTCAGAAGCCTGACGAGCAGCGGAATCTTGTAAGCGGCGATCCCACCCGTTACTCCGATAAGTATTTTCTTGCCCTTAAGCATCGCAGGCATTTTTGGCAGGTTTTACTACTCCTCCTGCGATTCGTGATGCGGATTCCTGAAATAGACCTGATCGTTCAGAAACTCATGAACGGCAATCAGTGTCGGCTTTGGCAGGAATTCGTAGTATTTTGCAATCTCAATCTGCTCGCGGTTTTCGAAAATCTCCTCGAGATTGTCGGTGGGAGTAGCAAACTCGGCAATTTTCGAGTTCAGCTCTTCCTTAATCTCAAGCGCAATCTGGTTGGCGCGTTTTGAAAGCACAGCCACCGACTCATAAACATTGCCGGTGGGCTCCATGATTTCGTTCATATTACGCGTAACTGCAAGCGTATCGGTTTTTACTCGTTTGAAATCCATAGGTTTATTATTGATTCACAGTAAGATTGTTCAATTCTTTACGGGCATTGTTCTGTATGCTCCTCAGTTCCTTTATGTATGATGATTCCGGGAAGTAGGTTACGAAGTTATCCACGGCATCGTAGGTGTGCTGGAAACGCTCCTCCTTTTTGCTGTCGATGCTCTTCTGGGCATACGAAAAGTATGATTTGGCAATGTAGTACATCGCCGTTTCGCGGTAACGCGTATCCGGAAAGTCCTTGATCAGATTCTCGAAATTGATGATGGCAGCCTTGTAATCCATCATTTTGTAGTAAAGCATTGCAATGTCGAACGCCTTGGTTTCAAGTTTGCTTCTCAGCTCGTCAATCAGTTCGTTGGCTCTGGCCACCCGCTCGCTCGAGGGGTACTGGTTGATGAAAAGCTGCAGATCCTTAATGGCATCCATGGTAACCGTCTGATCCAGGCTGGTGCCGGGCGAATCCACATAGCTGCAGTAAGCGCTCATAAAGGCAGCCTCCTCTGCATTTTTGCTGTTGGGATAGCTGCGCGCAAACTGCTTGAAGTAGTAGCTGGCCAGGATATAGTCATGCTGCTCGTAATAGGCGTAGGCATAATAAAAGGCTATGCGCTCGGCCCGGTCGGTGCCGCGGTAAATGGCCTGCAACTGATCGAATAGCTGGATGGCGCGGTAGTAATCCTTGTTTTCGTAGTACTGCATTGCCTTGTCATACTTCACTTCATTGTCCTGGCTCTTCAGCAATTTCTGATATTTGCTGCACGAGGAGAGAACAATAAGGAGGCTGAAAAGTATGAAAAAAGCGCTTTTTCGTTTCATGGGTGCAAAAGTAATTATTTTCAGGACACAATGAACGCAGTTTTGCGATATATTATTATTTGCAGCTACATTATTAACAATTATTCTGAAAAAGCGTCAGCCGGCGCCTCCGCAGTCGTTCCGGCATGCCCTGAAAAGCCGCTTTTCGCAAGCCATCCGCCCCTTTCCCGACGCACACCGCCGATAATTTTTCAGTGCGGTACCGTTCATTATCCAAAT
>LUZO01000372.1 GCA_001603685.1 Bacteroidales bacterium Bact_23 | reverse complement strand
TACTTATGCGATTTAATTAAAAAATGATTTATCTTTGCAGCCGAAATTAAACGAATCCTAATTCAACAACCCTTTTAAAAAATGAACAAACCGATTTTAACCATAGCGCTGGCTGCCAGTCTGGCCATTTTCGGATGCAATCAGTCCACAGGCAATGGTCAAACCACCACAAATGAGCCTGTAAACAGCACAACCGTTGCTGCAGGAGATGAAACCGGAAAGGTGATTCAGATGAACAAAGCCATGTTTCTCGAGAAGGTATTTAATTACGAAAAGAATCCCCAGACCTGGGTTTATGAAGGCGACAAACCTGCCATCATCGACTTTTACGCCGACTGGTGCGGACCCTGCAAAAGGGTTGCTCCCATCATGTCTCAGCTTGCCGAGGAGTACAAAGATCAGATTGTGATTTACAAGGTTGATACCGATAAAGAGCGCGAGCTTGCCGGTGTATTTCAGATCCGCAGCATTCCCAGCATATTGTTTGTTCCGGCCAATGGCCAGCCCACCCTGTCGGTAGGCGCCTTCCAGAAAGCCGAATATGTAAAAATGATAAACGAGATGCTGCTCGCTCCGCAACCGCAGCCAACCTCCGACAAATAAAACTCATTAAAGAACCAATTACAACTTCAATACAAATGGAACATCTGACTTTTGCGACTTTCAAGGAAAAAGTTTTCAACTTCGAAGAAAACCAGGAATGGAAATTCGAAGGGAAACTGCCCTGCATTATTGACTTTTACGCCGACTGGTGCGGACCCTGCAAAATGGTTGCCCCCATCCTCGACGAACTTTCAAAAGAATACGAAGGCAAAATAAACATATACAAAGTGGACACCGAAGTGGAACAGGAACTTTCGATGATTTTCGGTATCCGCAGCATTCCGAGCATGTTGTTCTGCCCCGCCGACGGCCAGCCGCAGATGGCACAGGGTGCACTCCCGAAACACGCACTGAAACAAGCCATCGAAGATGTGCTGCTGAACGCAAAAACAAACTAAGATACTGTTGTTGATTAGCGTAATCCTAAGCAGGGCAGCATACACGGTCCTGCTTTTTTTATCTCCGCTTCTGAAACTGAACTTTCTAAGTAAACGGCAGCTTTTCAGACACGCAAAGCAGGTTTGTTTTACCTTTGCAGCAACAAGCTACTAACCATGGTAAACACTCCACCAGTCATACTGCCTGCCGGCTGCCTGCCCGATATCGAATATTTCTGCTGGCTGATGCATTCGCCGGAAGTGCTGATCGAAGTCCATGAAACCTACCCGAAACAGACCTGCCGCAACCGCTACAGAATTGCAACCGCAAACGGGCCTCTGGTTCTGTCGGTTCCGGTAAACAAGCCGCAGGGCAACCACTCCCCTGTCCCGGTCGTTGAAACTGACCGGAAAAGCAACTGGAACATTATTCACTGGCGGGCGTTGGAGTCGGCTTACAATAAATCGCCATACTTCCTCTATTACCGCGACCGCTTTGAACCGCTGTTCATGCAACCGCCGGTACTGCTCCTGGATTTTAACCTCAGCCTGCTGAAAACCTGCCTGAATCTGCTCAACCTCCCGGCGAATTTCAAGTTAACGGAAGATTACCTGAGAGATTCCGGCTCCATGGCCGATATGCGGATGAAAATCATGCCCAAGCATCCGGAAAACCACCGCTGGAGCATTTCGTCGTTTGCCCCCTACACTCAGGTGTTTTCCGAAAAACATGCCTTTCAGCCCAACCTTAGCATCGTGGACCTGCTTTTCAATCTCGGGCCTGAGGCTGTGGCCTACCTGCAGAACCACATCCCCGGAAAATAACGGGCACAATCACCCCCGCAAGACTGAACAGGCATTCCGGCTGTATGGTTTTACTAGAGTGACGGATATTCGATTCTGAGGTGATAGATGCTCATCAGCCTCTTTTTCAGAATCTTTTTGATGTGTGTGATATCTTTCAGCGTCAGCTCAGAATTTACAAACTGCTGAAGCTCAATCTGCTTATCAACAATTGACTCAACCAGGCCGGAAATGGCGGCCGCATCGGGCTTTTTCAGGCTTCTTGAAGCGGCTTCCACCGAATCGGCCATCATCAGAATGGAGGTCTCCTTCGAAAAGGGGACCGGCCCCGGATAGCGGAAGTCTGATTCATTGGGAACCTTCTCGGGATAGTCGGCCAGCATCCTGTTGTAGAAATATCCGGCCATGCGGGTTCCATGGTGTGTGCGTATAAAGTCAATCAGTTCTTCAGGAAGTTTATGCTTTTTTGCTCTGTCAATGCCCTTAATTACATGGCTGACAATAATCCGGGCACTCTCTTCATATCCTAAATCGTCGTGCGGATTGATTCCCGGGATCTGATTTTCAATAAAATAGCCGGGCATATCCATTTTTCCGATATCGTGATAAAGCGCTCCGGCCCTGACCAGCAGAGCATTGGCACCGATTTCATAGGCAGCCGCTTCGGCGATGTTGGCCACCTGCAGCGAGTGGTGAAATGTACCCGGAGCGTACTGCGAAAGCTGCCTCAGAAGTGGAGCATTGGTATCCGATAACTCCATCAGGGTAACATCGGTAACCCTTCCGAACAGTTTCTCAAAAATGAAAATAAGCGGATAGGCAAAAAGTGTCAGCATGGCACTTCCACCAAAGAAAACAAACATAGTAACATTGATATTTCTAAGGCTTCCGTCCTGAATGAGCAGCATTCCGGTATAAACCACCGAATAGGTAATAAACACAGCCAGTGCGGTTATAAAAAACTGCGACCTGCGGCGCAATTCAGCCACACTAATGATGGCGATAAGCCCCGCAACAAGCTGCTGAAACACAAACTCAAAGCCGTTCGGCACCATAAATCCGGTGAGTACCACCGTAACCACATGCACAAAAAACGCCAGCCTTGTATCGAAAAACACCCTGATGATAACAGGTACCAGACAGAATGGCAGCAACTGAAGCAACTGATACTGCGACCTTATGGTGAGTGCGGCGGCGCCAAGCATCAGCAGAATAATCAGCAGAATCATCAGCAGGTTTTTATTCTCTTTAAAAATATCCTTGCGGAACGAAATCATAAACAGAATAAAAGTTATGATCGTAATGCTGATCAGCATGGACTGGCCCAGCAAAATATTGTTGTATTCGAACGATTCGTCGAGCCGGCTTTCATAATCCTTGCGCATCGACTCAAGAATCTGAAACTTTTCGGCATTAACCAGCTCGCCGCGCGAAATAATTTTCTCGCCGGCCTGTATCATTCCGCGGGTTGTGGTCACTTCGTTCAGCATTGCCTCCCGCATTTGTCCGGTAGCAACCTGATCGAACACGATATTCTGGCTTAAAGAGTTTATCAGTATTTTTTTCAGGGCATCATTCCTTTCGGGAATGGTTTTTTCCACCTCTGCTGCAATATATTTTTCGGCTGTTCTGATGGTAAAAACCGATGACAATTTTACCCGTGAGGCAATATTCCCGTCGATGATATAAACTTCATAATCTCCGGGCTTGTTTTCAATTTCATTGGTAACCGCAATGATGCCCTTTCCAAACAGGGTATCGCATATACGAAGAGCCGTTTCAAGATACCTGTCGCGTGTATCAGCACCGCCCGGCAGGCTTGCTGATCCGGGTTTAAACTGTTTATTAAAGTCGCTTATCAGTTTGTTTATCTGACGGTCGGTTACATTCTCCTTCTTAATGAAGTATGGCCGGGCATCAGCCAGCACTTCGGCGGTTTCGGCCTGCAATTCAGCTTCGGATTTCAGAATTCCGAAATCTGTGGTTGCAATCAGGTCGTCGTGCTGCCACGGCTTACCGCGCTGGTATTCGTACCTGAACTTACCCTCGCGGGGAAAGATTATGATAAGCAGGGTAATGGTAATGGCAAACAGCAGCACTTTTACAATTATATCGTGCCGATAACCCAGCCAGTAGAAGTATTTTTTCATAGTCAGATTCCCTGATGGAACTCCATTTTCTTTGATGCCCGAAATTACAAAGAAATTATACAGCAGCGTTATAAATCAGAATTAATTCCCGACAACCGGGTCAATAATTGCATTTTCAAAACATTTAACACCGCCCGTTTGTTTATGGCGGCAAGTTATCAACACACCCGAAAAAACTGTTAATTACTTATTTTCATAAAACGAAAAATATTTCAATATATTTGCCATAATAACAATTCCTTATAATTCCTATGGCCGGTGGCATTTGCAATCTATCCCTTATTGCTGTAAGATCAGACACTTCTGACAGATCTGAAATGGTGAACCAGTTGTTGTTCGGCGATCTTATTGACATTGTTGACAGTCGCAATGGCTGGGTTAAAGCCGTTTCGCGTCATGATGGCTACGAAGGCTGGTGCGATGAGAAGCAAATTGAGCGGCTGAGCCAGGAAACTCTTGAGGTTCTGTCGCAGAGCAGCAAAAAGGTTGTTACCACTACATCGGCACTGCTTACCTCCACCGGAGTACCTCCGCTGAATATTATTCAGGGAACCACGCTGTATATGCTTCCGAACGGAAAAATTAACGGCCCCGCCGGAGAATACACCCTGTCGGAAGGCGAATGCAGCGACGAAAGGCTTAAACATCCCGAGGAGATTGTTGACATTGCAGCTTCATACCTGAGGGCACCCTATCTGTGGGGAGGCCGTTCGCCTTATGGCCTTGACTGTTCCGGGCTTATCCAGATAGTTTTTGCCCAGAAATGGATCCGGCTGAAAAGGGATGCCTGGCAGCAGGCTACCCAGGGCCAGCTTGTTGACCTGATTGACGAAGCCATTCCGGGTGATGTGGCATTTTTCGACAACGAAGAAGGGAAAATAACCCATGCCGGAATACTTACCGGAAGAGGCAGCATTATCCATGCTTCGGGCGAAGTGAGGATTGACCAGATTGATCATCATGGCATCTTCAACAAAAACCGCGGAAAATACACACACAAACTAAGGCTGATACGACGATTTTCGGGTATCGGAAAATCGCTGTAACAGGGTTTAATTCGCCGGAACAATTATTCTGAGGTTTCAGAAAACAAAAAAACAACATATTAACTTAACCAACAAACCTGATTAACTAACCAAAACAACAAACTATGAAAAAAACAGACAATTTGTTGCTAAAATTCAGCAGGATTACGCTTTTAATGGCTGCGTTCCTGATGAGTACGGCCATTGCTTTCGGCCAGATTACTACCTCGGGGATTAATGGCCGGGTAACCGACTTGAATAAAGGTCCGCTGCCCGGAGCTACAGTGCTTGCCACCCATCAACCTTCAGGCACTCAATACGGCACCATCACAAATGCTGATGGGAGATTCAGTCTTTCGGGTATGAGAACCGGAGGACCGTATTTAATTGAAATCTCATATGTGGGTTATTCCACTGAAAAATTCTCGGACATTACCCTTTATCTTGGACAGGCTTTTACACTGAATGCAGTGCTGAAAGAGGGATCTCTCGAATTGGGTGAAGTTATGGTTGTTGGACAGAGAGCTTCAGCCTTCCAGACAGAGAAGACCGGTGCTTCCACCAACATCTCCAATCAGCAGCTGACCACCATGCCTACCATTACCAGGGGTGTTCAGGATATTGTTCGTCTTTCGCCTTATGCCAACGGAATGAGCTTTGCTGGCGGCGACGGCAGATCAACCAACTTTACCGTGGATGGTGCAAACTTCAACAACAACTTCGGCCTTAGTTCAAGTCTTCCCGGCGGTGGCAACCCCATTTCGCTGGATGCCATTGAGGAGGTTCAGGTAGTTGTTGCTCCTTTCGATGTTCGCCAGACCAATTTCATCGGCGGTGGAGTAAATGCCATTACCAAATCGGGAACCAACCAGTTTAAAGGATCGGCATATACTTATTACACCAATCAGGATATGCGCGGAAACACGATTGGTGATGTTGATTTCGGCGAACGCGCCAAAGAATCGACCAAAACCTATGGTGCTACCTTTGGCGGCCCCATCATCAAAAATAAACTGTTCTTCTTTGTCAATGGCGAATATGAGCTGAAACCCGGTCAGGTTGTTACCTGGAGGCCTTCGGAAGACGGAGTTGCAAACACCGACCTGCAACTGTCGCGTGCCAGCATTGCCGACATGGAGAAAGTTAAGCAGCACCTGATCAACAACTATGGTTACGATCCGGGTTCATACACCGACTACCCCGCCGACGAGAGCAACAGGAAACTCCTGGCCCGTCTCGACTGGAACATTAACCAATCCAACAAACTCAGTGTCAGGTACAATTATACCAAGAACCAGACATGGTTTGGTACCAACGGAAACTCAACCGACGCCGGCCTGCGCAACTCGGCCATGAACCGTATTTCGCAGTACTCAATGGCTTTCTCAAACTCACTGTATTCAATGAATAACATTGTAAATTCAGTTGCTTTGGATCTGAACAGCCGTTTTTCAACCAAGGTTTCCAACCAGTTCCTGACCACCTACACCAAGATTAAGGATATGCGTGGTTCAAACTCATCACCCTTCCCGTTTATCGACATTATGTACGGTGTTAATCCGGATGGCAGCCAGATTGTTGAGCCTTACATCTCTGCCGGCTATGAGTTGTTTACCTGGAATAACGGAGTTAACAACAACATTTTCAACATTGTTGATAATGTGAGCCTCTACCTGAATGCCCATAAATTTACCATCGGAGCCAGTTTCGAGCATCAGATGGCCAACAACTCATATATGCGTAACGGAACCGGTTATTACCGCTATGCAAGCCTCGACGACTTCCTGAATCAGGCTGCTCCCAGAGACTTTGCAGTTACCTATGGCTATGATGGAGAGAAAAACCCCGCTGCTGAGGTTGCATTCAACCAGTTTGGCCTGTATGCTCAGGACGAATGGAGCGTAAATCCCGATTTCAAATTAACCTACGGCTTAAGGGCTGATTATCTGGTTTACGAGGATAACCTGATTGGCAACAACGCCATCAGTGAGCTTGATTTTGGCGGAAAGACCATCAACACCGGTGAATGGCCGGATGCAAAAATCCAGATCTCTCCCAGGTTAGGATTCAGCTGGGATGTAATGGGTGACAAAGCCTTGAAGCTCCGCGGAGGTACGGGTTTATTTGCAGGAAGATTGCCGCTGGTGTTCTTCACCAATATGCCCACCAACTCCGGTATGGTACAGGGAAGCGTTGCTTTTGTAACCAAATATGACAACAACTTCATGGTTACTTCAGCCGACCCCAAACTTGCGTTACTGGCCGGCCCCATGCTCACCAAAATTGAAGACATGATCAATGTACTCGGTCTGCAGAACAGCATTACTCCAGAACAGGGAGCTCTTCCGCGCGACATCAACGGAATTGATCCAGACTTTAAAATGCCGCAGGTATGGAAAACTTCACTCGCACTCGATTACCAGATGCCCACCTCATTCCCGCTGTCGGTAACCGTTGAAGGTATCTACACCAAAACGCTGAACGGCGTATTGCTGAAGAACTATGACCTGAGAGAGCCGGATGATACATGGGAAAGATTCAGCGGATCGGATGACAGGTATATCTATCCCGCAAAAGCCAACCTGTCGTACAACTCAAGAAACGCCTATGTACTTTCAAACACCAACGAAGGATGGGGCTTAATTGCCAACATTTCAGTTTTTGCTGAGCCCGTAAAAGATCTGCACCTGATGGTATCCTACACCGGAACCGAACTGAAAGAGATATCAGGAATGCCGGGCAGCAATGCTGCATCAGCTTACACCGGCCTTTATGAAATCGACGGACCGCACCTCCCGATTCTCCAGCGTTCGCAGTATGTAATGCCTTCCAAGCTGCTTGCTTCGGTTGGCTACAAAATCCCCTGGGGAAACAATTCACTGAAATCAGCCACAAGGGTTAACCTGTTCTACGAAGGCTTCACTCCATACGGCAACAGCTTCACCTATTCAAATGACATGAATGGCGACGGTATTCTCACCGACCTGATCTACATCCCGAAAGACCGCGGCGATATCAAATTTGTAAGCCAGGCCGATGAGGATGCTTTCTTCAAATTCGTTGAGCAGGATAAATACCTGAGCAAACACAAGGGCGAATATGCCGAAGCTTATTCAGCGCGCGCACCCTGGGTTAACAGGTTCGACCTGCGCATTGCACGCGAATACTACTTCAAGGTAGCCGGAAGGACCAACACCCTGCAGTTCAGCCTCGACTGCCTGAATATCGGCAATCTGCTGAACAACGATTGGGGCGTGTATAAAACCAACGCCAATTCGAACAACGGCCGTATCCTGAAATACGAAGGCAAGGATGCTGACAATGTTCCCAGCTTCTCAATGGTTAAGGTTAAGGGCGAATATCCCACCGAAACCTACTCACCTCTGTTTAATATCAGACAGACCTGGCAGCTCCAGCTTGGAGTAAGGTACAGCTTCTAATATTCAGAGCTTTACATAAAAGAGCCCGGTTTTGCCGGGCTTTTTTATGTAATCCGCACACCATTTCAGCACACCCGCATAACGGCACGAACGAATCTGATACTGATAAATTTGCTTTATGTTTACAAACAATGCACCTTTTGTTATATCCAAATTCAGCATTGGAAAATCCGAGCCATTTAAGCGCTTGTGTTTCAATACATTTCATCGAATCAGAACGAACTCTAAATCGGAATTAAACCAACCCAAATCAAATAGTTTGATTTTACAAATCTCCAATTGATTAATTTGGTTAAACATTTCGGCGAATTACAAGTTTAAGAAACAGGACTACAACCATATGGAATCAACCAGACAATTTGCTCTCATTACCGGAGCCACCGGCGGAATAGGCGCTGAAACAGCAGAACTGATGGCTTCTAAAAAACACGACCTTATCCTGACTGCCCGTTCGGAAGAAAATCTGAAGCTTTTTGCCTGCAGGCTTGAAGAGACTTACAAAATAACGGCCATCATTTTCCAGGCCGACCTGACCGCCAAAAAGGAGAGGGACAGGCTAATCAGTTTTATTCGCGATAACAATTTCCAGATTGAATTCCTTATCAACAATGCCGGTTTTGGCGATTATGGCGTATTCAGCACCAGCAAACGCAGCCTGAACGAGAAAATGATTCAGGTTAACATCACTGCGCTGACTCATTTTACGCGTGAGTTTCTGCCCGATATGCTCCGGCGCGGGCATGGCAGAATAATGAATGTGGCTTCAATGGCAGGCTTTATGCCGGGGCCGGTGATGTCGGTTTATTATGCATCAAAGGCCTATGTGCAGTCGTTTAGCCAGGCCGTTGCCGAAGAGGTCCGCGGAAGCGGCGTTACCGTTACCGCACTTTGTCCGGGGCCGGTTTCCACTGACTTCTTAACCAAATCGAGTTACGAAAAGGCATTTATAATGAAACTGCTGAAGCCGGCAAATCCAAAAGATATTGCCCGGTTTGGCTACAAGGCAATGATGAAGGGGAAAACCATGGCCATTCCCGGAGCTGTAAACCGCTTTCTGCTGCTGACCGTCAGATTGGCACCACGAAGGCTGATAGTCTCGATGTTGAATAAACTGCACCGAAAAACAAGTACCCCGGTTGAGAAATCCGTAATCATTTCCGAAGACGGCTTTTTACAGGACTCAAGCAGCCGGTAACATCTAACAGAAAACAACCAGCAAATCAGTGATATGAAAGAGAATGATGAACAGGGGCCGGTGGTTGCCTATGCAGGCACTCCGTGGCATGCAGCATTGTTGAAAAGCATGCTTGAAGATGCCGGCATTGAATCCTTTCTGAAGGATGAAAACATCTCTGTGATAGCCCCGTGGCTTGCCGGCGCCGGAGGATTTGGCACCACTGTAGTAATGGTTGCACAGGAAGATCTGGAAACCGCCGAAGCCATTGTTGAAGATTTCCAGGAGAATCTGCTCAAACCCGACGAAGATTTTGGCGATTAGACCGGAATGAATTTCCGGCATTTGTACCTTTTATATTGAAACCGTTTCAGAAATGAGAAAATTTATCCCACTGTTGCTATTTATCATCTCAGTTGCAGGAGCTTACGCTCAATCATGGAAAACATATCCTTACCACGAAGAGGGAACGGTACTCTATTTCCCGCAGGATGAAGGGCGGCACCCCGACGAACCAACCGAATGGTGGTATGCCAACAGTTTCCTTACCGGACAGCAAACCGGGAAAGAGTACTCCATTATGATTTCCTACTTTTATTATCCGGCACTGGGGTTCGACGGATTCCGGATATTCAACCTGACCGATGAAAGCGATGGGCAGTTCTTTACCGATGCGCTTCCGTGTGTTTATCCGGTTATGAGCGAGGACAAAATGCACATTCAGGCATCGACATGGGGCGGCGGACAGGAGCAGTGGGTCACTAAAACCGATGATAGCGGAGAACTGATACCTTTTGAATACCACCTGGAAGCACAATCGTCGTTCGGAAGCATAAACCTCGATTTTGTCGCACTGAAACGCCCCCTTATGATTGGCGAAACCGGTTTCGTATATCAGGGCGCATTTGCCTATTCATATTATTATTCGCTGACCAGGCTTGAGGTAAGCGGCAGCATAACCCTGAACGGACTGACCGAGCCGGTATCCGGCATAGCCTGGCTCGACAGGCAGTACGGAACATTCAACCCAAGCATCGTGGAGAATTACGAATGGTTCTCACTCCAGTTGTCGAACGGCATGGACCTGAATGTATGGGAGCTTTTCAACGACAGCAATGTTATCCCCGATACGGCAACCTACCGCCATTTCAGCGTTTTCATCAATGATTCCGTTTCGGTATCGGACTCAGAATTTACACTCCAACGGCTGCAGTATGCATTCACGCCTGAAACGGAGCATTGTTATGCCAAACAGTGGCGCTTTACCCACGACACCATCGACCTGACCTTTACCAGCCGGTACAGCGAT
Organism: Bacteroidales bacterium Bact_23; assembly: GCA_001603685.1. Classification (GTDB taxonomy): domain Bacteria; phylum Bacteroidota; class Bacteroidia; order Bacteroidales; family Lentimicrobiaceae; genus Lentimicrobium. The sequence continues at coordinate 2,444 of LUZO01000372.1, read as the reverse complement.
CAGGAGGTGATTCTGCCGTTTGAATTCTACGAAGGCAGTGTTGATGTCAGTGGCACGGTGGGCACCGAAACGGTTACCGGGCAAGGCTTTGCCGAGCTGTTGCACCGATACGACCATCCGGCAGTCAGAATCACAAACCCGGCTGTAACATACGGAGAGGGAGGCCTGTATCCGATTGCATGGCAGTTGCTGAACCCCGACGACGGAAGGCCGGTTTGGTACGATGTGGAGGTTAGCACCGGCAACGACCTGAACTTTGAGCCGGTGGCGGTACACCTATCCGATACGGTATTTTTCTGGGATAACAGCTCCTTTGACCCCGGCACACCGTTTTGGGTGAAGGTAAAGGCGTATTCAAACGATTCGACCCTTACCGGAAACGACTCAACAACTCAGGCGGTTTATACGGCCGTTAAAAACCTTAATCCGGCAAGCAGAATAATATCGGCCTTCCCGAATCCGGCCGGAGAACGCACCATGCTCGAAAGCAGCCGGCTCCTCACCAATGCGAAACTGCAAATCATAAACGGATTGGGAGAAACCGTGCAGGAAATCACCGCAATAAACGGAACATCGGTTTTAATAGAAAGGAAGGGGCTTGCTCCCGGTATTTATTTCTACCGGCTCAGTTCTGCTGAAGGCATTATGGCAAAGGGGAAACTGATTTTCAGGTAGCCGCCATGAAATTCATCGGGATTTGCTGCTGATTGTCAGATAATTAACGATTCTTCTTCCGGAAGGAAATTCAACCCAGTGATCAATCGTTTTTTATCACCAGAATATCCCGGTCTCTGCCAATCACTTCAAATCCGGCAGCATTATAGTCTGATTCGGAAAATTTATCCAGATCGAATTTTTCCCGGTAGTGCAAGGTAAGCAACAGATAATCAATCTTCATGCTATCAGCGAATTCGAGAAACTGAGAGCCGCTCAAATTATAGCCGGCTTTCTGCAAATCGGCAAACTGCAGATCGCCCTGAATCCTTTCGAAATCGCCAAGGCCGTAAAAGATAAAATCCATGGGAGCCACAACGCTGACTGTATCGGTATGGCTGCCAATATAATTCTCCGTAAGCTCCTGATACCTTTCCCGATCAAACTTCTTCGCACTGATTTCAATGTTATGATACATATTGGCAGTAAAAAACAGCGCCAGCAATACCCCAAGATAAACCGGGGCTTTACTGCTGTTCAAATTCAGCCATTTATCATCAGCCAATTTACGGCCTTTATAAATAATTACAGATGAATAAGTTATGATGAATATTAAAAATGGCAGATAAAGCAGAATATATTTAGCGGTTGTATGCACCGTGATGAGCGACAGCGAGATAACAAGCAGCAGCAGATAACGAAGCATGTTCCGCTCTTTCTTCAGCAGAGGGTAACATACCATCAGGGAAAAGATGAACAGAAGGCTTAAACTGATTTCGACCGGACTGTGGAAAAACCTAAGATGCTCCCTGAAAGGTTTAATCAGGACAGATATCAGGAGAGGTAATTCCGATGGTTTGTGCAGGGCGGGTGCTTCGGTAATCTGATAGAGCCAGAAATTGATTCCAAAGTCGCGGCTAAAATCGAAGAAATAGATGGAAAATGAAGGTATTGCAGAGATTCCGAATAATAATGCCGGAACCAGCTTTCTGTTCCACAGCAATAAGATTCCGCCTGACATAATGAATATCAGCCCGTTAAGATGAGTTGCGGCGGCAAGGCCGGCAATCAGTCCGCTCAGATAGAGGTTAACCTTATCAGTTTCATCGGAAAAATATTTTTCAAGAAAAACCCATGAAACGAAACCGATGGTCATAACCATTATTTCGGGCCGGTAAACAAATGAATACTGGAAAATAAAAGCATTTACAGCCATCAGAAGCAGGGCAAACCAGGCAGCGGAAGTGCTTAGCTTTTTCCTGACATAATTGTAATAGACAATCAGAAATATAATACCCCAGAACAGGCTTACGGATTTCAGTGTCCAAAGAGAGAAACCGGCAAGCAGGATAAACAGCGCCCCATTCAGGTTGAACAGTTTATGGTGTACAATATTTATATCCTCCTATTGGGTAACTCCGTACATCAGATCCGATTTGACATATCCATTCCTGGAAAGCCAGTAGGCATGTTCACCAATCCAGGCATCGTCAATATCGGGCATCCGGTTCCATAAACTAAAAACAAACAATAGTCCGATCAGGATGAGCAGTATTTTTATTGTTTTTACAGGATTCATCGCTTATTATTGAAAATCAGCTTATTGCACACCGGTTTAAAAAGTCTTGTTTTTTTTACAGGCAACCGGATTTATCAATAATCGGGCCAATGTCAGGTGCGTTTTTTTAAAGCGGTGCAAAAGTAGATGTTTTCATCTATCATTACATATTAGAGATGAAAAGAAATAAAATGGTTCAGCCGTCTGCCTGTGTTTCCGTGTCTTTGTGGCA
>LUZO01000371.1 GCA_001603685.1 Bacteroidales bacterium Bact_23 | reverse complement strand
ATCCATCCGGCATAACTGCGGTAAATCGCAAAATCATAAGAGCCTGTCAGTTTTGGCAGGCTTTTTTTATTAGATTTTCTTTAGAAAACTTTATTTTATTATCTTTGTTTAATACGCGGCCGTGAAACCGGCTGAAAACATTAACTTTGCACCTTGTGCACCAATAGATAAAAGCAATGGATAAGTATTCATACCTGTCGAATGCTGAAGGCAGTTTTATAGAAGAACAATACAAACGGTTTCTTGACGATCCGGCCTCTGTTGATCAGAGCTGGCAAAAGTTTTTCGAAGGATTTGAATTTGCCCGCAAAAACTATAACCAGGTTTCCGATGTACTCACCGTCCCCGATGAATTTAAAGTCATCAACCTGATTAACGGTTACCGGCAAAGAGGTCACCTGTTTACAAAAACCAACCCGGTTCGTAAGCGCAGAACCTACACCCCAACCCTCGATCTGGAAAATTTCGGACTCTCGAAAGAAGACCTGGGAAGGACTTTTCAGGCTGGAAATGAAATAGGAATCGGCCCGGCTCCCCTATCAAAAATTGTGGAACATCTCGAAAAAACCTATTGCAGTTCAATAGGCGCCGAGTTTGCATTTATCCGCAACGAGGAGATGTATCACTGGCTGAAGGAAAAAATGGAGTCAAGGCGCAATGAACCAAGCTACGGAAGAGCCGTAAAGATGACCATTCTCGAAAAGCTGACCGAAGCCGTTCTGTTCGAAAAATTTCTGCATCGCCGCTTCCCCGGCCAGAAACGATTCTCGCTCGAAGGCGGCGAATCGCTCATCCCCGCCCTGGATGCCATCATCGAAAGAGGTGCTGCCCTGGGTGCCGATGAGTTCTTTATCGGAATGCCCCACCGCGGACGACTCACCGTTCTGACCATCATTATGGGGAAACCCTACAAAGATATTTTCAACGAATTTGCCGATAAGGAATACGACGACGAAACCATCCTCGGCGATGTAAAATATCACCTGAGTGCAACCCATCAGCGGCCTACCCACGCCGGAAAAATGGTGAACCTCTCACTGGCACCCAACCCTTCGCACCTCGAAACCGTTGGGCCGGTAGCCGTGGGGCTGGCAAGAGCCAGAATAGATCAGCTCTACAAAGGCGATACAGATAAGCTGGTGCCCATTATTATACACGGCGATGCATCCATTGCCGGACAGGGAGTGGTTTACGAAATGCTGCAGATGTCGGAACTGCCCGGATATCGTACCGGAGGAAGCGTGCATGTGGTGGTTAACAATCAGGTTGGATTTACCACCAACTACCTCGAAGCACGAAGCAGTACCTATTGCACCGATGTGGCAAAAATTATCCAGTCGCCCATTTTCCATGTGAATGCCGATGATGCCGAGTCGGTGGTTTATGCCATTGAGCTGGCTATGGAGTTCAGGGAAAAGTTCGATAAGGATATCTTTATCGACCTGCTTGGATACCGCCGCTACGGACACAACGAAGGCGACGAGCCGCGCTTTACCCAGCCCGTACTCTATAAAGCCATCGAAAACCATCCGAATGTAAAGCAGATTTATGTGGATAAACTGATTGCCGAAGGACTGATTACCGCCGACGACGCCAAAGCGCTCGATAAAAAGATCAACGCTATGCTTGAATCGGCGCTCGAGGAAGCACATAAAACCGAAAAGGCTTCCATCATTCCGTTTCTCGGCCCCACATGGAGCAACATCAGGATTGCCGTTGCCGAAGACTTTGAACGCTCGCCCCAAACCGGAGTGCCGGCCGATACCCTTCGGGTGTTGGCCGACAAAATCACCTTCCTGCCCGAAGGAAAGCCCTTTAACCATAAGCTGGTTAAGCTGATGCACGACCGAAGAGAGATGGTTAAGCCGGGCAATAATCTCGACTGGGGCATGGCCGAACTGCTGGCCTATGCATCGCTGCTTAACGAAGGCATTCCGGTAAGGCTCAGCGGACAGGATTCGCAGCGCGGAACCTTCTCGCACCGACATGCCGTACTTACCATCGAAGACAGCGATGAGCGCTACACGCCGCTCAGCCACATCAGCGATACACAGGCGAAATTCGAAGTTTACAACTCGCCCCTTTCCGAGTATGCCGTGCTCGGCTTTGAATACGGATACTCACTGGCATCGCCCTACACCCTCACCATCTGGGAAGCACAGTTCGGCGACTTTGTAAACGGTGCGCAGATTATTATCGACCAGTATCTTAGCAGTGCCGAAGACAAATGGAGGGTAATGAGCGATCTGGTTCTGCTGCTTCCTCATGGCTATGAAGGCCAGGGCCCCGAGCACTCGAGTGCCCGCACGGAGCGCTTCCTGTCGCTGTGTGCCGATAACAATATGCAGGTGGCAAACTGCACCACCCCGGCCAACTTCTTCCATCTGCTCCGCAGACAGCAGTTGCGCCCGTTCCGCAAACCGCTGGTGGTGTTCACCCCCAAGAGCCTGCTGAGGCATCCGCAATGCGTTTCATCGCTCGAAGAGCTGAGCAACGGGTATTTCCGCGAGGTGATTGATGATGCCGAGGTAGATCCGCTGAAGGTAAACCGGGTAATCTTTACCAGCGGAAAACTTTACTACGACCTGATTGAGGAGCGGGCCAAACGCGGCACCTCCGAGGCAATTGTCAGAATTGAACAACTATATCCGTTCCCTGAAAAGCAGATACAGGCGGTAATAGCCAGATATCCCAATGCCGTGAAACATGTATGGGCGCAGGAAGAACCCGCAAATATGGGCGCCTGGTCGTTTATGCTTCGCAATTTCAAGGGCGTAAACCTGCTGCTGGTTGGCCGGCCCGAAAGCGGAAGCCCGTCGGCAGGTTCGTTCAGAATGCACAAACTGCGTCAGCGCAAAATCGTGGAGAAGTCATTCGGAGCCTGTACCTGTACAAATGCCAATATTATATGCAGAATGACCTGTGCCCCGGATGAGTGGGCCATTCTCTCAGAATCAGCTGTTAATGAACACATAAAAAAATAAATTATAATGATCATAGAAGTTAAAGTACCCAGTCCGGGCGAATCAATTTCTGAGGTGGTACTGGCCTCATGGCTTGTAAATGACGGTGATTTTGTAGAAAGGGATGCCGAAATTGCTGAAATCGATTCCGATAAGGCAACCCTCACCATCAATGCTTCGGACGAAGGAATCATTAAACTGCTGGTCGAAGCCGGCGATACCCTTAAAGTGGGATCGGTAGTTGCACAAATCGACACTTCAGCCGCAAGGCCGACCAATGCACCCAAGCCATCGCCAAAAGCCGAAAAGGCGCCCGAAAAAATTGCTGAACCCACGCCGGCAGTAACTCCTGAACCGGCACCCGGGCCTGTGGCTGATGCTAAGCCTGAAGTTGCCGAAGCTGCCGATTCGTATAACCTGCACATTTCGCCGCTTGCCCGCAAAATTATGCAGGAAAAGAATGTCAGTGAAAAAGATATCGCCGACTACATCAGCAGCATCAGAATTGGTAAAGCCGATATTGAAGAGGTAGCTGCCGCAAAAGGCCGGCCCGCCGTTGCCGCTGCTCCGGCTGCTGCTCCCGAATGGGGAGGCACCCGCGACTCGGAAAGAAAAAGAATGAGCACCCTGAGGCTCAGGCTTGCCCAGCGACTGGTATCCGTGAAGAACGAAACAGCCATGCTTACCACTTTCAATGAGGTGAACATGACCCGGATCATGGAGCTGAGGAAAAAATACAATGATAAGTTTAAAGAGAAACACGGCGTTTCGCTGGGGCTGATGTCGTTGTTCACCAAGGCGGTAACCATTGCCCTGAAACACTATCCCCAGGTGAATGCCATCATCGACGGCGAGGATATGATTTTCCACGATTACGCCGACATCGGCATTGCCGTAAGCGCTCCGAAAGGCCTGGTGGTTCCGGTGGTAAGGAATGCCGAGGTGCTGAGCCTTGCCGGAATTGAATTGAAAATCAAGGAACTGGCGCAAAAAGCGCGTGACAACAAAATTACCATCGAAGAAATGACCGGTGGCACCTTTACCATAACCAATGGCGGAGTTTTCGGCTCGCTGATGGCTACCCCTATCATCAATCCTCCGCAAAGCGCCATTCTCGGAATGCACAACATTGTTGAACGGCCAATCGCCGTAAACGGCCAGGTGGTAATCGCTCCCATGATGTATGTGGCGCTGTCGTACGACCACCGGGTAATTGACGGCCGCGAGTCGGTGGGATTCCTGGTAAAAGTTAAGGAGATGCTCGAAAATCCTGAAAGAATGCTGTTCGACGGAGTGGATCCATCAATGGCATTGCTTCAGATTTAAGTGACGGGAGTTATATCCTTGTTTGATTGCGTCGTATTTTTGACGCCAGAAAAAATGGTGTCATGAGAAAAAAAACTGACTTTCTGATCATCGGTACCGGCATTGCCGGACTGACCTACGCCCTTAAGGTAGCGCCTTACGGCAAGGTATGCATTGTAACCAAGGGCGAGGCGGTGGAGAGTGCCACCCGCTATGCGCAGGGCGGTATTGCAGCCGTCATGTACACCCCCGATAGCTACGAGAAACACATTCGTGATACCATGATTGCCGGCGATAACCTGAGCGATCCGGAAATTGTGCGGATTACCATTACCGAATCAACGGAACGAATCCAGGAACTGATAGAATGGGGAGTGGCCTTCGACAAGGACCGTTCGGGAAAATATGACCTGGCAAAGGAAGGCGGCCACTCCGAATTCAGGGTGCTGCACCATAAGGATCAGACAGGCGCCGAAATCGAAAATGTTCTGCTACAAAGGGTTCGGGAAAACAAAAACATTGAGATATTCGAGAACCATTTTGCCATTGACCTGATTACCCAGCATCATCTGGACGGTGAAGTTGGGCCCGGAAGTGATGAGGAAATTGTTTGTTACGGCGCGTATGTGCTGAACAAAGCCAACCATCAGATACTGACCCTGCTGGCAAAAACTACCATGGTGGCTACGGGCGGGGCGGGCAATGTATATGCCACCACTACCAATCCGCCGGTAGCTACCGGCGATGGCATTGCCATGGTGTGCCGCGCAAAGGGGAAAATTGAAAATATGGAGTTTATTCAGTTTCACCCCACTTCGCTCTTCAATCCGGCCGAAACGCCCTCATTCCTGATTACCGAAGCCCTCAGAGGCTCGGGAGCGGTGCTGAAAACCCGTACCGGTAAGGAATTTATGCAGAAGTATGACAGCAGGCTATCGCTTGCGCCGCGCGATATCGTTGCCAGAGCCATCGACAACGAGCTGAAGATCAGCGGTGATGAGTTTGTTTGCCTGGATGCCCGCCATCTGGATAAAAAGGTGATACTGAACCACTTCCCGGCAATCTATGCCAAGTGTCTGAGCATCGGCATCGATATGACCAAAGAGATGATACCGGTGGTTCCGGCGGCGCATTACACCTGCGGAGGCATTGCGGTTGACCGGCATGCCAAAACCACCATCAGAAACCTTTACGCTTCGGGTGAGTGCTCCTCTACCGGATTGCATGGAGCAAATAGGCTGGCATCCAATTCGTTACTCGAATCGCTGGTGTTTTCGCACCGGGCTGCCTTCGACGCCGTAAAAACAATGCAGAACAGTAAATTCAAGAACGGAGTTCCGGATTGGAATGCCGAAGGCACCGTCTTCAACGAGGAGATGATTCTCATCACCCAGTCGCTGAAGGAGTTGCAGGGAATTATGACCAATTATGTGGGCATTGTAAGGTCGAATCTGAGGCTCAAGCGCGCAAGCGACCGGCTGGAAATAATTCAGAAAGAAACTGAAGAGCTGTATCAGAAATCTGTGCTGACGGAAAAAATCTGCGAGCTGAGGAATCTGATCAGTGTGGCAGGATTGATAATTCAAATGGCAACCAACCGGAAAGAGAGCAGGGGTTTGCACCACTCCATCGACTATCCGGGGCATTACGGTGAATGATTGGAAATTCCGCCTGGAATCTGCCGGCAGATGGTAACCGGTTGATTTAAGCCGGCCAACGCGGCGCCGATTCTGCGGTTTATTTTAGTTTAAAACAAAAAAGTCATGGCTTTAATAAGATCTGTAAAGGGAATACATCCCAAATTTGGTAAAAACTGCTTCTTTGCCGAGAATGCCACGGTAGTGGGAGAGGTGGAGATGGGCGACAACTGCAGCGTGTGGTTCAATGCGGTGGTGCGCGGCGATGTCCACTACATTAAGATTGGCAATAATGTCAACATTCAGGATGGGGCGGTTATCCACTGCACCTATCAGAAATCGCCGGTAAACATCGGCAACAATGTATCAATTGCCCACAATGCCATTGTTCACGGGTGTACCATTCACGACAATGTACTTATTGGCATGGGCGCCATTGTGATGGACGATGTGGTGGTTGAAAGCAACTCCATCATTGCCGCCGGTGCGGTGGTATCGCAGGGAACTCTTGTGGAATCGGGCAGTGTTTATGCCGGAATTCCTGCAAAAAAGATAAAGTCAATCGACACAAAACTGCTCGAGGGGCAGGTGAACCGCATCTCGAAAAGCTATACCATGTACGCCAGTTGGCACAATCCCGATATAGAGCCTGTTTTGTAAGCGATATTATTTTAAATCCGGCGCTGAAATATACTTCAGGGCCAAATCCGGCTGTGTAATTGCAAAACAGCCCGGACTATTTTGTAAATACAATTCGTGTAAGATTTTGTGTCAACATACTGGATGGATAATCCCGGGCGGGTTAAATAAAGAATGTTCAACAAAATATCTGGAAATTCTTTAAATAATACATTATAAAACTTTTTAAAAAGAAAATTATCCGGCAAGCATCTAAAAAAAGAAGAATACAGAAGAAAAAGAAACATTATAAAAAGATAAAAAAAATGGTTATATAAATGCATGATACTCTGTAAGATAAAAAAATATCATAATTATTTTTAATATATGGATAGGGGTTAAAGCCTTTTCGATTGTCATTATATAAGGTGTAGGCTTTTTAAATAAGCAATAATTTTGAATTATATTTGAAAGGCCTTTCGAAATTAATTGAAAGACAATAAAACAATTGGAATACCGGCACCGGAAAGCGCACAGACAGACACTTTTGTTTCTTTTTGAGCATTGACGGTTGGCCGGTTTTGGAACGGGAAAACGGATTTTTGGTAACTGAAATTCATATCCTGTTTGCAGAATACAAAAAAGCAACATATATTTGTTACATTGAATTGTATAAACTACTGATACTACGAGGCAGCAAGGGGATTCTGCTACTTTAACTTAACGATAAAAACCCCAAACTCTGTCTCTTATACACATCTC
>LUZO01000370.1 GCA_001603685.1 Bacteroidales bacterium Bact_23 | reverse complement strand
GGTGATGACCCAGCCGTAGATGCCGGCGGGGAAACCGGCGCCATCCCAGCCTTTGGAGGGATTGGTGGTTTCGAAGATGCGTTTGCCCCAGCGGTCGTAGATGATCATACCAAACTGCCGTACCCGGTCATAATCCACTACCGGACGGAAGGTGTCGTTCAGTCCATCGCCATTGGGGGTGAAGGCGGTGGGCACCAGAAAAGGTGATTCGGCTTCCAGCATTTTGAGGTAGGTGGAATCCGCTCCCGCGCATTGGTTGTGGGTAGTAACCCGCAAGGTGTACAGCCCTTCTTCGGTAATGGTGATTTCGGGCTGAGTTTCTCCGGTATTCCAGAGGTAGGAGGCATAACCCTCAGGGCCGGAAAGCAGGTACTGGTTTTCAAATAAAATGGTGTCCTGCAAAAACCAGTGTCCGGGAGTGGGTGTAACGGTAAAGTTGAGCAGTGTGGAATCGCTGCAACCCATGCGATCGCTTACTCTTATTCTGTACTGACCTGAATGGTTGGGCGAGGCTTCGAAAAACATCAATGAAGAATTTTGACTGGTGCTTCCATCCGGGAAAGTCCATTGATAAGTAAAAGGTTCATTTCCTGATGCCGGTGCGGTCAGCCATACCAGCTCGCCTTCGCATACGTTTACCGGTAACTGCTGTGCCAGCACAGGCGGATTGTTTACCTGTATATTTCCAATGTGGAACTTCGGTTCAATGCTGCCGTATTCTCCTGTAAACCAGGTAGCTGCCGGCGTCTGATCCCAGGTAAGGAAGCTGTTTCCCGCTTGTGTAGCACTGAATGCCAGTTCGAGCACGGTTACTGTTCCCGGGAGTGTTAAGGGCGCACTTCCTGACCATGTGACAACAATGCGCTGTGAAGCCGGAAAGACTTCGGCAATCAGGTTGGCTTCAAGTTGCGGATGAACACTGCCGGGTCGGAAACCTTCGCAGTTAACCAGCGTGGCATCGTATTCGAGGGTAGCAGTAAAAGACTGAACCCCGGTAAAGTTTTCAATAAGTAAAGGGGCAACAGGTGCATTGCCGAGGCAGACAGCCGAATTGCCGGCAATGGCCGAAATTTTATATCCGGCCACCTGTTTTACTTCGATAACACCTTCGGTATAGCAACCGTTTTCATCTTCCACACGCCAGGTATAAGTGCCGGCAGGCAGCCCGGTGAACTCGCCTGTACTTTGCGAAGTTCCTCCATTCAGGCTGTAGGTCAGGGTTCCGAAGCCGGTGGCGGTAATGGTAATGCTGCCGTTGGCATTGCTGCCGTTTGCGGGCAGTGATGCAGCATCGGCCTGTGGCCCGGGGAAATCCTCAATAACGACGGGGTTTTCGGCAAAAACCGCCTGACAACCCGAACCGTCGGGTACCTGAACGCGTATATGGTAGGTTCCCGGAGCAAGTCCGTTAAAGTCACCTTCATTCCCAATCCACGAATTGCCGTTGTCGATGGAATACTCCAGCATATCGCTCAATCCGCTGACGGCGGTTACATTAATGCTGCCATTGTTCAGGCCGCAGTAAGAGCCGGAATGTGAAACAGAATCGATCAGTACATCGCCGGCATCGTGGATGGTGTATTGTGCTATCTGATTGGTACAGCCATTTCCATCTGCAGCCCACAGGTAGTAGTTGCCGACGGGAAGGTTAAAAATATCTTCTTCGTTTGATATTACCGTTCCGGCATTGTTTTTCCATTCAAGGGTTATGGGTTCGGTACCGTTTACCGATAGCCCGCGTATGGCTCCGGTGCTGCCTCCGCAGGTGGTGGGGGAAACAATCAGGCCGGTTTCATTAAGTTGTGGTGGAGGATACAGGCCTATGTGCACTGTGTCAGAAGCAAAGCAGCCAAAACTGTTCATAACTCTTACCCAATAGGTTCCGGTATCGCTAACCATATAAGTTCTTTGCCCGGGTGTTAATGCACCATTCCAGTTGTAGCGTGCAAAATCGCCGCCGGCATCCAGGTTAAGCGATTCGCCCCGGCACATCAGCAGGTTTGAGCCTAAATCGGGCTCCGGAGCGGGGAGTATTTCCACTTCACGGGAGGTTTCTTCTACTCTTCCATCAGGATAAATCACATGCGCATGGACCTCATATGTGCCACCCTGTTGAAATGTATGCACCGGGTTAAGTTCCTGTGAGGATTGCCCATCGCCAAAATTCCAGGTTATGCTTTGGGGTTCAGGTATAAAACGATGTGTGAAAGTGTAGGGGGTTTTGGCACATGGACCGCCCTGCCAGACGAAACGGTAGAGTAAATGTTGTGGAAAGTTGGGGAGGTTATCTATTGATTTTCGGCCCAATAAGCTCACGGCATTTTCAACAAAACTACACAATGGCCCTCTTTCCCAAACATTTTCAATTCTGTCAAGATAACTGAACAGCGTGTCACTACCAGGCTGAAATGAAAATTTTAATCCATAAATTTTACCGTCGGGGGCAAGTTGTAATCCGGCAACACTTGCTGTGGCAGTAACTGTTATATGGGAATTTAAGAAGGATAAAGAATCACTTTGAGTTAAATCATATTGATAAATCCAGGTGTAAAGGTCAGGATTTGCAATATTGTCGGTTCTTAAAAAACTAACATACAGGAGTTTTGAATCAGGAGATATCTCAATTCCTAAAACCGGAAAATCATTAACAAGGTCAGTGAATTCTTTAATGGAAAATTGGTAATCGATTTCGCCCGTGGAGTTATTAAAATTGCTCACTTCAAAAGATCCAGATACAACATGACTCATATGTCTGTGTGCCGAAATCAATTTTTTGAAATCGGGAGAAAATTTTAACGGGCCTCTCCATAATCCTTTTATTGCCATAAAACGGGCCTTACTTAGGATGGGTGAATCGGATATGCCATTTGGTGTCAGCAAAAATGATGCATAATAATCTGAGTTAATTATACGGGTTACAATCCAATAATCCCGGTTATTTTTATGTTTTGCGATTGCAATCTTATCCCTTGCCCATATTGCAGTATTAAGCGGTATATTCTTTGAAATTACGACACCATTGCCATTGTCACCACGCATATCAACAATGCTGTACTTAAGTCCATTCGGAATGTTTTCACCACCAATTGTAAAAACGTAAAACTGGTTTAAATTGCCAGGATTCTCGCAAATTGCAACAGGCTGAGAAGCATATGTATCACCAGCAAGTTCGGTTCCGTTAATCATTACTTCATCATTCTTATTGTAGATAGTCTTTCCATCAGAATAGAAAAGTACATTCCCGTTAGTATCAGAGATAGAAGTTGTTCCACCATCCCCAAATGAACTTATGGCATTATTTGTAGTTGCAACGGCTGTTCCGGTATTAAAACTGACTCCGGCGCCATCCCAATAATTTAGGAACCAGTTATTTGCCTGGTTTTGACAAATAGATGGACTTGTCAGAACCAGAGCAAATAAAAGGATAAGATTAGTTGACTTACATCTCATTGTGCTAATCCAGTGTTATGACTCCAATGTTGATAGGACTATTAAAAACAAAGTCTTCGCATGAATAAAGCGGTGAATTCCATTTCTTGCCGTTACAAATCTCGATTAATGGATTGAAGTAAACCTTGGCTGCTTCAGCGTAAATCTTATAGATTTTGGTGTTATCGGCAGTGCAGAAACTGCTGAATTGTGCTGTTAAGGAAACAGGATTACCAGCAAACGTTGTTAAAACTGAAACGGTTTGAGTTTCAACCAGAGTATTAGTGTTACTATTGTAGACATAGAATCTTACAACATAGTAGGTATCCTGATCCGGCTGAACACAATCGCCCTCCAATGCTACTCTAACCTGAAACTGAGCAGATGCCATTATTGAAAAGGCGCAAAGTGCTGTTATAATAAAAAAAA
>LUZO01000369.1 GCA_001603685.1 Bacteroidales bacterium Bact_23 | reverse complement strand
ATTGAGCAGTATAATCTTGTGATGAAGGTAACCGATAACGGTACACCGGCCTTATCGTCAATCTTTTATGTAAATATCCATATGGATATTCCGGATACGGAAAAGATTACTCCTCACGATGAGGGAAATCTGAACAGCAGGCTCGATTTTATTGCTTACCCCAACCCTTCGGTTGACGGCAGATTTACTCTTAAGTTTGAAACAAAGCCGTCGAAGGATGCAGTTCTGCTGGTAACAACCATGACCGGAGTAACAATTTTCGAGGACAAACCCGGATGCAACCTGGAATATCAGCTTAACCTGAGTTTATTCAGCCCGGGGGTTTACATTGTTCAGGCAATAAACGGACAGCACCGTACCAAAACGAAGCTGGTAATACAATAAAATTTAACCTGTCTAATCGGGTTTGGGCTGGCGCGGGGTCAGCCCATTTTTTTTATTGTAGCGAAATATAGTGTTTGTAGAGAGTATCTACCCCATCTTTGAGCGACATGGAAGCGCTCCAGCCTAAAGAGCTGAGCCTTGAAACATCGAGCAGCTTTCGGAGTGTTCCATCGGGCTTGTCGTGATCGAACTGAATTTCACCATTAAACCCAACAATCTCCTTCATCATAAATGCGAGATCTCTGATGGATATTTCCTTCCCCGTCCCGATATTGATGTGGGTATTTCTGATCTCCTTTTTCTGGTTGCCTTCATCCGTTCCGGCAAGATCACGAAAACTCAGGTTTTCCATCACAAACACACAGGCGTCAGCCATATCGTCCACCCAAAGGAATTCACGCAGCGGTTTGCCGGTCCCCCAAAGCATGAGTTTTACTCTGTAACCGCTACCATCAGCCTCTCCGGTTATGCCATATTTTGCAAGGTATGACAACAAGCCGGCCTTATCCGTATTCTCATCAATTCCCGTGGCCTTGTACCGGATCAGATCTGCCTTTATTGCCTGAAAGTCGCCGCGCTCAAGGCATTTTCCCAGATGCAGCTTGCGGAGCAACGCCGGAAGTACATGCGAAGTCTCCAGGTTGAAATTATCGTTGTATCCGTACAGGTTCGTAGGCATTACCGAAATAAAGTCGGTTCCGTACTGAAGGTTGTACGATTCGCACATCTTCATTCCGGCAATTTTGGCTATGGCATAAGGCTCATTGGTATATTCCAGTTCGCTGGTGAGCAGGCAATCTTCAGTCATCGGCTGGGGGGCATTTTTAGGATAAACGCAACTGCTCCCCAGAAACAACAGCTTTTTAACCCCGTTCAGGTAAGCATGATGAATCACATTGTTCTGAATCTGAAGATTCTCATAAATAAACTGAGCACGGTAGATGTTGTTTGCCAGGATTCCCCCTACCTTGGCTGCCGCCAGAAAAACATACTCCGGCTTCTCTTCCTTAAAGAATGCAGCCGCAGCCGCCTGATCCGTCAGATCCAGGCTTGACGAGTCCCTGAAAATCAGGTTTTTGTACCCTTTATCCTGAAGTTTCTTCGTAATGGCACTACCTACCAGCCCCCGGTGGCCGGCAATGTATATCCTGCTCTCTTTATTCATAATCAGCGCGTTAATATCTGGTTTTATTCAAAGTAGCTTAGAATGTCATAACCGCCTTCGGTCAGATATCTGTCTTTTTTCATAAGTTTCACATCACCTTCCATCATATCCTTTACCAGTCCGTGAAGGTCATATTCCGGTTCCCAGCCAAGCTTTGTCCTCGCCTTGGTTGCATCTCCGATCAGCAAGTCCACTTCGGTAGGTCTGAAATACATCGGATCTACGGCAACCACCTCTTTTCCGACGGGTAACTGATACTCAGGATTTGCGCATGCAGCCACATAGGCCTTCTCATTAACACCTGACCCCTTAAACTCAACTGTAATGCCAACTTCTGCAAAAGCGAGCCGCACAAAATCGCGCACTTCGGTGGTAACTCCCGTGGCAATCACATAATCCTCAGCCACATCCTGCTGAAGGATAAGGTACATGGCCCTGATGTAATCCTTGGCATGGCCCCAGTCGCGCTTAGCCGACAGATTTCCCAGATAGAGCTTATCCTGCATGCCCAGCGCAATCCTGGCAACAGCCATGGTGATTTTCCGGGTAACAAAGGTCTCGCCGCGGATTGGCGACTCATGGTTGAACAGAATTCCGTTTGCGGCGAACAATCCGTAAGCCTCGCGGTAATTCACCGTAATCCAGTAGGCATAAAGCTTAGCCACTGCGTAAGGGCTCCGGGGATAAAACGGCGTTTTTTCGGATTGCGGCACTTGCTGCACCAAACCGTACAACTCGCTGGTGGATGCCTGATAAATTCTGGTTTTCTTTACCAGATTCAGCAGCCTTACCGCCTCCAGTATCCTGAGTGTACCGATGCCATCGGCATTTGCAGTGTATTCGGGCGAATCGAAACTCACCTTAACATGCGACATGGCAGCCAGATTATAGATTTCATCGGGCTGAACCTCCTGGATAATCCTGATCAGGTTCGACGAATCGGTCATATCGCCGTAATGGAGAATGAAATTCCGGTTCTCCAGATGCGGATCCTGATAAAAATGGTCAATCCTGTTGGTATTGAACAGCGAGCTGCGCCGCTTTATTCCGTGAACTACATACCCCTTGCGGAGAAGGAATTCGGCAAGATAAGCTCCGTCCTGCCCCGTAATACCGGTAATTAAGGCTACTTTCTGTGACATATTCGTATTTTTAAACTTTAATTCCACAAAACTATAAAAATAAGATTACCCTCCAAAACCGCAAACATCAGGCAGTGTTGGAAGATTTACAAGGTTTGCTCCGGATAAATCAAACTCTCTCCGGTTAATTCATTAATAATAAACCACCTCCACTCCCGGTTTTGATACCCTGAACTGATCAATGCGTTTGGCCGAAATTTTTGAGTTATAAACTTTCAGCGATTTCAGGTTATTCAGGCCATCCAGCGGCGACAGGCTGCTGATTTTGGTGCTGAAGCAACTCAGGTAAGCCAGATTGTAGGCTCCCGAAAGTGCGTTCAGCTTCGTAACCTGAGTTCCCGAAATATCCAGGCTTTCCAGTTTAGGAAGGTATTTCACGGGATCGATGTTTTTGATCGGCGTGTTTGCACAAACCAGTTTTTTCAGGCCACGGTTTGTAGTCAGCGGACTGATGTCTGCGACGGGCGTATTTGAGCAATCCAGCTCCTTAAGGCTGGTTATTAACCCCAGCGGCAAAAGGCTGGCTATCTGTACTCCGCTCATATTCAGCTTTTCAAGCTGTTTCAGGGTTGAAAGCGGCATCAGCGTACTCAGGGTTTTTCTGCCCGAAATGTCAAGTTCGCGGATCGAAGCCACCTGCTGCAGCTGCACCCTGTCGGGATTTGTTCCCGTGTGCTCGTATTCTGCAAAAATCTTTTTCCAGCCCTCATCCAGCGACTCCCACCACTTTTTCAGTTCAGGGGTCTGATAAACCACCAGAACGCCCGGGATGCTGTCCCAAAGCCGCTCAACAATCCGGTCGAAGCCGGGAACGCCATCGCCATAAACCATTTCCAGCCTGTGGAGGCGCGTCAGCACTTCGGGATTCCGTGCCTGCACCCGGTCTAGCCCCAGGTTCCGCAGATTCGCCAGCCTTGTCAGGGGCGCAAGGTCGGTTATACCGGTTCCCGAAATATTCAGTTCCTGCAATTTCTCAATTCCGGTAAGCGGTGCGGCATCCTGAACAGCCGTATTTGACACATCAAGCACCTGCAAATCAAACAGGTTGGTCAGTGCCCTGAGATCGGAGATTCCCGATCCCGACGCATTCAGTTGTGTAAGCGAATTCAGCTTCTGCAGCGGGTCCAGGGAAGAAATGCCCTTGTTTCCTGAAATATCCACCCTTCTCAGGAAGGCAATTTCATGCAATTGCTCCCTTTGTGGCGGCGAATCCAGCGGAAGCATGGCCGAAAAGACATTTTTCCATGAATCGGGCATCGACTGCCACCAGGCGGTCAGCTCTTCCGACTCATAGATCACTTTCACATCCGGCCGCTGCTGCATAAACTGCTGGGCAATATCCTTCGTTATCCGGGTTTTATCACAATAGACTACCTTCAGATTTTTCAGGCCTGTCAGCGATGTCAGCCCGCTTACCGGCGAACGGTCGAGGAAGATATACTCCAGTTCCGGCATTCCGGCCAGCGGCGATATATCGCTGATATTGGTCCGCTCCAGCATAATCCGTCGCAGGTTCTCCAGGCCTGAAAGCGACGAGAGGCTGCTCAGTCCGGTTTCTGACAGGTCGAGCGCTTCGAGTTGAGAAAGCGCATCAAGGCTTTCCAGTGAATTCAGCGGCAGTTGATTCAGTTTCAGCTCCTTTAAGCCGGTTAATTCACTGATTGGTGAGATATCTCCGACCTTCAGGCCGGCCAGGCTCAGAAACTCAAGCCTGCCAAAATTGGCAACCTGAGCGATGTCGACCACATAAGTGGATGAAAGGTCGAGATAGCGGAGGCTGGTGGAGTACTGCAGCGGGCCGATGGAGGCCACCATGGTTCCCGAAGCATTCAGCGACTCCAGTTTCGATAGGTTTCTGATCGGTTCAAGCTTTTTGACCATGGCTCCCGAAACATTCAGATGCCTGAGGGCGGTAAAGGCACTCAGCGGTTCGAGGGTAAAGATGCCGGGAACGCCGGTGATGTCAATCTGTTCAGCCCTCCACATTCTTCTGATTTCATTGAATACGGACACCGGAGAAATATGCAGGGTGTCTTCCACCTTCAATGAATCGGGGATGTAAGAGCCGCCCGGCGCAACTACGATATACTTCCGGCCAATGGCAACGACATCCTTCAGGGCAACCTCTTCGGCCACCACCGTACTTCCCGAAAAGAAATCACGCCATCCCCTGCCCAGACTGTTCCACCAGCTGATCAGCTCTTCCTCCTCACTGGCCCGTGTGGTATAAATGCTGACAATCTTAAGGTCGCGGCTCGCCTCATCAAGATTGATCTCAATAAAACGGGGCTGATTATCGTTTACCTTCGCCCCTTCGAGGGAAGTACCTTTAAGGTTGCGGCTGGTTTTTACCAGAAAATAGGGTTCTCCCCGCTCATTCACTTCCTGGGTTATCTCTTCAATCGTAAACTTAAAGGCGACCTCCTTAAAAAAGAAGTCAATATCTTTCAGATATGCCTGTACATCCTTGTTGGTAACCACATCCCTTTTCCCGGCAAGGTCGTCTTCTATCTGCACTTTGGCATCCTTAAAAAACTTAACATACGACTGGTTTATAATGATATCCTTCTCTTTGTACTCCGTTTTTGAGCTGCCTATCGTATTGAATGCAAACTCCATAAAGTTTATCAGTTGGGCTGCCTGCTTTTTAAAATTCTCAACCTCCTCAGGCTGGAGGCCGGAAGCAGCAACCGCTTTTTCGTCAGGTTTATCTTTCTGAGCCATCACAAACGGCCCTGTAAGAATCAGAAACAAGAAAACAACCCATAATCTCCTATTCATGGTAAATATATTTTAGTAAAACACTTTTTTGCT
>LUZO01000368.1 GCA_001603685.1 Bacteroidales bacterium Bact_23 | reverse complement strand
CGTCGGCAGCGTCAGATGTGTATAAGAGACAGGCTTTATCCCGTTAAATGACAAACGCAAGTAATCCATTTTTAAATAACAAAACTATGAAAATCAATCTTTTAATTCTGGCAACAGCCATTGCTGTGAGCATCAGCACTCCGGCCAGATCGCAAAACGACAGTATAAAAAAGGAGGGTTATAAATTTGAGGTGGTAAAGGAAAACTCCGCTACCCCCGTAAAGAATCAGTTCCGTTCGGGTACCTGCTGGAGCTTTGCCGCCACTTCATTTTTCGAGTCGGAGCTTCTCAGGCTTGGTGCCGGCGAGCGCGACCTCTCGGAGATGTTCTTTGTAAACCACTCGTACCGCGGCAAAGCCGACCGCTATGTGCGTTATCACGGCGCATACAACTTCGGTCCCGGCGGCCAGGCGCACGATGTGCTGAATGTCATCAAAAAATATGGCTTTACCGACGAAAAGGGCTATCCCGGACTGCTGCCCGGCGAGCCAAAACATGTACACGGCGAACTGGATGCGGTGCTGAAATCGTTCGTGCAGGCTGTTGTACAGTCGAAGGACGGGAAGCTGTCTGAAGCATGGCCCGCCGCATACGGCGCCGTTCTGGATGCCTACCTCGGCCCATTGCCCGACCTGACCGGCGGCAATACCCGCAACCCGATTCCCGAATATGCGCTGAAGGCAAAGTTCAACCCTGAGGATTATGTTGAACTCACCTCATACCTGCATCATCCCTTTTATCAGAAATTCATTATGGAAATCCCCGACAACTGGTCGCAGGATCTCTATTACAACCTGCCGCTCGACGAACTGATGCAGGTGATGGACAACGCCATTGAAAAGGGCTTTACCGTGTGCTGGGACGGCGATGTAAGCGACCGCGGATTTTCGCATGCAAAGGGTATCGCCATTCTGCCCGAAATTTCAGTGCAGTCGCTCGAAGGTACCGAACAGTCGCGCTGGGAGAAACTGACCGAGAAGGAGAAGAACGATGAGCTGTACAGCTTCGACAGACCGGTAGCCGAAAAAACCGTCACCCAGGAAATGAGGCAGGCCGACTTCAACAACTACAAGGCTACCGACGACCACCTGATGCACATTACCGGAATTGTCCGCGATCAGCGCGGTACAAAGTATTACATCACAAAAAATTCCTGGGCTGCCGACAGCAATAAGTCGGGCGGATTCCTGAATATGTCGGAGGCGTATGTACGGATGAACACCACCTCCATTATGGTTCATAAGGATGCCATTCCGGCTCCGGTCAGGAAGAAGCTCGGAATCTGACAGGCTGAAAGGCGGCATTTATCGCGCAGCGTTTCGGATTTCGCAGCGGGCAAAGCTGCTGAAACCCTTATGGTTTAACAATTTTTAACAGCGGAGATGCTTACAAACATTGCCGTTAGTGATATTTTTGCAAAAAAAATCAACCATGATAGAAACTGATATCAAGGAACTGAACGACCGCATTCAAAAAGAGAGTGCTTTTGTGGATCTGATTCAGATGGAGATGCACAAGGTGATTGTTGGACAGAAGCAGATGATTGAACGCCTTCTGATCGGTTTGTTGTCAAACGGGCACATTCTGCTTGAGGGTGTTCCCGGGCTTGCCAAAACGCTGGCCATAAAATCGCTGGCAAACATCATCGATGCCAGGTTCAGCCGCATTCAGTTCACTCCCGACCTGCTGCCCGCCGACCTGATCGGTACCATGATTTACAACCAGAAGAAGGAGGAGTTCCTGGTCAGGAAGGGGCCTCTGTTCGCCAACTTCATCCTTGCCGACGAAATCAACCGTTCGCCCGCAAAGGTGCAGAGTGCGCTGCTCGAAGCCATGCAGGAGCGGCAGGTCACCATCGGAGAACATACCTTCCCGCTGGCAGAGCCGTTCCTGGTACTTGCCACCCAGAACCCCATCGAGCAGGAAGGCACCTATCCCCTGCCCGAAGCACAGGTTGACCGTTTCATGCTGAAGGTAGTCATCGGCTACCCCACCCGCGACGAGGAAAAGCTCATCATGCGCCAGAACATTTCGGGCATTTTCCCCGAAACAAACAAGATCATCACACCCGAGCAGATTCTCAACGCCCGCAACCTCACCCGCGAGGTTTACCTCGACGAGAAAATTGAGAACTACATTACCGATATCGTATTCTCCACCAGGTTCCCGGCCGACAACAAACTGAAGAAGTTCGAAGGGCTGATCTCCTACGGCGCATCGCCCCGCGCCAGCATCAACCTGGCGCTGGCCGCCAAAGCCTACGCCTTCATCAAGCGCCGCGGATATGTGATTCCCGAGGATGTGCGTGCGGTTGCCCATGATGTGATGAGGCACAGAATCGGCCTTACCTACGAAGCTGAAGCCGAGAACATCACCACAAACGACATCATCAACGAAATACTGAATACCGTAGAGGTACCGTAAACGGCGGAATTGTTGAATTACCGTTCCGATATAACTGACCTTACCATGGAAACCAGCGATATCCTTAAAAAAGTCCGTAAGATTGAGATCAAGTCCCGGGGGCTGTCGAGCCAGATTTTCTCGGGGCAGTATCACAGCGCCTTCAAGGGACGCGGTATGGCATTCAGCGAAGTAAGGGAGTATCAGTATGGCGACGACATCAAAAACATCGACTGGAATGTAACCGCCCGTTTCAACCATCCCTACATCAAAATCTTCGACGAAGAGCGCGAACTTACCGTGATGCTGCTGATTGATGTGAGCGGTTCGAACGAGTTCGGCAGCCGGCAGTGGCTGAAGGAGGAGATGATGACCGAAATCGCCGCCGTACTTGCCTTTTCGGCCATCCAGAACAACGATAAGGTGGGGGTTATCTTTTTCAGCGACCGGGTTGAGAAGTTTATCCCGCCCAAGAAGGGGCTGAGTCACATCCTGCGCATCATCAGGGAACTGATTGATTTCAAGCCCGAAAGCCAGAAAACGAACATCGCCGAAGCGCTCCGTTTCCTTACCAATGCCATGAAAAAACGGTGTACGGCTTTCCTGATCTCCGATTTTATGGACAGCGGTTTTGACGATGCGCTGAAAATTGCCGGCAACAAGCACGATCTGGCGGCGCTGCACATCATCGACCAGCGCGACCTGACCATTCCCGATATGGGGCTGGCAAGGGTCTATAGCAAGGAGACAGGAAAGGCGGTGTGGGTGGATACCTCGAACAGCGCCGTAAGAAGGGAGTATGCCGCCTATGCCTCGAACCGCATGCAACGGCTGGAAGCGGCTTTCAGGAAGAGCGGCGTGGATGTCGCACGGTTCAAAACCGGACAGGATTATGTTAAACCATTGCTTGGGCTATTTAAAGCCAGAGAGTCAAGGAGATAATCAGGAAAAAGCTAATGCAGGGAGGATCTAATGGGAACCAGAACAACCAGACTCATCAATAAACTGCCGGGACTACTGCTTTTGCTATTGCTCCATCCTTCCGGCGTTTTCGGCCAGAAGGCAATACCCGATACCACCAGATTTCTGATCGGCAGCCAGATTAACCTCACCTTTGAATTGCCGGTAAAGCAGGGTACTCTGGTCAACTGGCCGGTATTCGGCGATACGCTTACCAGAAATTTCGAAATCATCTCGGTTGACGGCCCCGATACCCTCAGACAAGGCAAGGGCGACGACCTCCTGCTGCGCCAGGTAGTGCGGATCACCTCGTTCGACACCGGTTTTCATGTGCTTCCGCCGGTGGCATTTGCCGTAAAGGAAGCCGGAGCCGCCGGATTCAGCGATGTTTACACCGAACCGCTACTGCTCGAGGTGGTGAATGTGGAAGTGGATATGTCGGCCGACATCCGGGATCTGAAGCCGCTGATGAAGGCGCCCTATACCTTCAGGGATTTCCTGCCCTACATTCTGGGGCTGCTCGGCCTGGGGCTGGTCATATTATTTATATGGTATTATCTTGGAAACCGGAAAAAGCACAAGCCGCTGATCAAACTGCCGGTAAAACCGCAAAGACCGCCCCATCTGGTGGCGCTTGAGAAACTGGACGCCCTCAAAAGGGAGCAGTTGTGGCAAAGCGGCCGGGTAAAAGAGTACTATACCAAACTTACCGATATCCTGAGGGAATATTTCCACCTCCGTTTCAATGTGGATGCCATGGAGATGACCTCCGACGAGATTTTGTCGGCCATGAGGGATTACCTTACGGACAACGCCAGACTGTCGGATCTTCAGAAGATTTTTTCGCTGTCGGATATGGCCAAATTTGCCAAAGCCCGTCCGCTGGGAGCCGACAACGAACTGAGCCACACCCTGGCCGTTGCAATCGTGAACAGCACTTCGCCGGCTCCGGCGGTACAGGAGCCCGCTTCGAAAACCGAAACTGCCGGCGATGATTTGAAAACAACCCAAAATCTCTGACAGCAATGTTTGAGCATATCAAATTCGCCAATTCCGAAGCCCTGTACCTTTTGCTGCTGGTACCGCCTGCCATCGCATGGTACTGGTACAGGGGGCGCGATACCAAAGCACAACTGCAGATCAGCGATTCCATTCCTTTTGCAAATGCGCCGAAAACGCTGCGCTTACGGCTCAGGCACCTGAGTTTCATCCTGAAAATCGCCGCTTTTTCGCTGCTCATCATTGCCCTTGCCCGCCCGCAGTCGACCAGTTCGCGGCAGAATGTGAGCGTGGAAGGAATTGACATAGTGCTGGCCATGGACATTTCGGGCAGCATGATGGCCGAAGACTTTAAACCCAACCGCCTGGAAGCGGCCAAGGATGTGGCCAAAGACTTTATCAAGGGTAGGCCGGGCGACCGAATCGGGCTGGTGATCTTCAGCGGCGAAAGCTTTACCCAGTGCCCGCTGACCACCGACCATACCATACTGATCAACCTGCTCGACGATATAAAAAGCGGTATGATTGAAGACGGAACCGCCATCGGCGACGGGCTGGCAACCGCCGTTAGCAGGCTGAAGGAGAGTTCGGCGGTAAGCAAGGTGATTATCCTGCTTACCGACGGCGAGAACAACCGCGGATTCATCGATCCCGCATCGGCAGCCGAGATTGCCCGCATCTTCGGGCTGAGAGTCTATACCATAGGCGTAGGTACCATAGGCACCGCCCCCTTCCCCATCCAAACTCCGTTCGGAACCAGGTATCAGCAGATGGAAGTAAGGATTGACGAGCCGCTGCTTCAGCAGATCGCCGAAATGACAAACGGCAAATACTTCAGGGCAACCAACAAAACGAAACTGACAGAGATTTACCAGGAGATCGACCAGCTTGAGAAATCGAAAATTGATGTTACCGAATTCAGGAAAAAACATGAGGAGTTTCTGCCGTTTGCGCTTGCAGCCCTCATCCTGCTGCTGGTCGATTTCATCACGGGAATTACCTTCTTCAGGAGATTCCCGTAACAAACGGATTACTGTATTAAACTGAGTGAGAGACCATGTTTAGATTCGAACATACTGAATTTCTGAAGCTGCTGCTGATGCTTCCGCTGATGCTGGTGGTCTATCTGCTGTATATGCAGTGGAAAAACCGCGTGGCTGCGCGTTTCGGCGACAGGCATCTGGTGGAGCGGCTTACCCCCACGGTATCGCGGTTCAGGTCGCATCTGAAATTCACCCTGCTGATGCTCACCATTGCCTCCATCCTGCTTGCCCTGGCCAATCCGCAGATCGGTTCGAAAATCGAAAAGGTGCAACGCGAAGGGGTTGACCTGGTGATAGCCCTGGATGTTTCGAACAGCATGCTTGCGCAGGATATTCAGCCAAACCGGATTGAACGCGCCAAGCAATCAATCTCAAGGCTGATTGGCGAGCTGCAGAACGACCGTATCGGCATTGTGGTCTTCGCCGGGAAGGCCTACACCCAGCTGCCCATCACCACCGACTACGGCGCCGCCAAACTGATGGTCTCCACCATAAAGCCCGATATGGTTCCGGTACAGGGAACCGCCATCGGGCAGGCAATAGACCTGGCCATGGCATCGTTTAAGGAGGATAAGGCCGGGAAAGCGATTGTGGTAATCACCGATGGCGAGAACCACGAGGACGATGCCGTTGCAAAGGCTACCGAAGCGGCAAAACGGGGAATCAAGGTATTTACCATTGGAATGGGCCTTGCCGAAGGGGCGCCGATTCCGGTTTATCGCGACAACCAGCTTGCCGGCTTCAAAAAGGACAAATCGGGCAGCACCATCATCACCCGGCTCGACGAAGCCATGCTGCAGCAGATTGCGCAGGCCGGAGGCGGTATTTATGTGAGGGCAAGCAATACCCAGGCGGGATTGCGCAAGGTGTTCGACGAAATCAGCAAACTTGAGAAAGTGGCTTACGACACCAAAAGCTTCTCCGATTACGAAGACCGCTTCCAGTATTTTGTGGCACTGGCATTGCTGCTGATGGCTGCCAACTTCCTGCTGAATGAGCGCAAGAGCCGCTGGGCCGGAAAATTGCAGATTTTCAAACCCGAAACCCACATCCGATCATGAAGAGACTGGCCATAATAACCCTCGCATCGCTTATCTGTAGTTTCTCATACGGACAGAAGGAGAATCCCTTTATCAGAAAGGGAAACCGGCTGTATGACAAGGGCAAGTTCAAGGAGGCAGAGATCGACTACCGCAAGGCCATCGAAAAAGCGCCTGTATCCGCCAAAAGCAACTACAACCTCGGCAGCTCGCTCTACAGGCAGGAGAATTACGAAGAGGCGGAACGCAGCTTCCAGAATGCCGCTGCCATGATGAAGCCGGCCGAGAAGAAGGCCCGCGCAGAAGCACTCCACAATCTGGGCAATTCATACCTGAAGGCTGAGAAATACGGCGAAAGCGTGAATGCCTACAAAGAGGCGATGCGCCTGAACCCCGACGACAACGACACCCGCTACAACCTGGCCTATGCCTTGCGGAAACTGGAACAGCAACAGCAGCAACAACAACAAAAAAGCGACAACAGCAAGAACGACGACGATAACAAGGATAAGCAGCAACAGCAAAACCAGCAGGATCAGCAGCAGGACCAGGATCAGCAACAGCAGCAACAGCAGCAGAAACCGCAGATTTCGAAGCAGGATGCGGAACGCATGCTGGAAGCGCTGAAAAATGATGAACAGAAAACCCTCGACAAGGTAAATAAACAAAAAGCAAAGGCCGTACCCGTTCAGGTTGAGAAAGATTGGTAACTTGCAGGCCTTTTTAAATGAT
>LUZO01000367.1 GCA_001603685.1 Bacteroidales bacterium Bact_23 | reverse complement strand
AACCGATTCAGAATTTCTAATGCTGAATTTTGGTTATAAATTCAGAAGAAATGATAATCAAGTATGAACCTGAATTGTTTATTAGGATACCATCATACCATTGGTTCCACTAAGAGGTACAAATATGAAAATTCAGTTTCTCGGGGCGGCCCGTGAGGTTACCGGAAGTAAGCACCTGATTGTAACGGAGGTGGGCAAGCATATCCTGCTCGACTGTGGGATGTATCAGGGCAAAGGTCTGGAAACGGACTCGATGAACCGCGATCTTGGCTTTGATCCGGCCAGCCTGGATCACATAATTCTTTCGCACGCTCACATTGACCATTCGGGGCTGATTCCGTATGTTTACCGTTTGGGTTTCAGGGGGTCGGTAATCTGCACAAATGCCACGCGCGATTTATGCGCCATTATGTTGCCGGATAGCGGTCATATTCAGGAGAGCGATGCCTACCATTTCAACCGGAAAAAGTCGAGGGAGGGGCTCAGGCCGATTGAGCCGATTTATACCGCGGATGATGCACGCAAGTGTATGGAATTGTTTATAGGGATACCTTTTAACCGGAAATTCAGTATAGATGCGAATATAGAACTTAAGTTTACCGGTACCGGCCATATGCTTGGCAGTGGAGTGGTTAATCTCGAAATAAGGGAGAGAGGCGAAACGATCAGAATTGCCTATACCGGCGATATTGGCCGTCCATCCGACCGCATTCTGAAAGCTCCGTCGGCTTTTCCCCGGTGCGATTATCTGATTACCGAATCAACCTATGGCAACCGTCTGCATCCGCCTAAACAGGATGCTGAAACCGAACTGCTCAGGGTTGTTACCGAAACATGCGCCGAAAAAGGCGGAAAACTGATAATACCGTCGTTTGCCATTGGAAGGACTCAGGAGATCGTCTATTCGATGAACAATTTCTTTAATAAAGGCCTGCTGCCCAAGGTTGATATTTATGTTGACAGCCCGCTTGCAGTGAACGCAACCGATATTTTCAGGCTTCATACCGAATGTCTGAACGGGGAGGTGCATCATGTTATGGAGACCGATCCCGATCCTTTCGGCTTTAGCTCCCTGCACTATATAAAAACCACTGAGGATTCAAAAAAGCTTAATTTGCTTAAAAAACCATGTGTTATAATTTCGGCTTCGGGAATGATGGAAGCCGGGCGGATAAAACATCATCTGGCCAATAACATTTCAAATCCCGACAATACCATTCTGGCAGTAGGGTATTGCAGCCCTTCAACGCTTGGTGCGCGTATTTTGCGGGGCGATGACATGGTTTCCATTTTTGGCACGGAATACAGGGTTAGGGCAAAAATTGAGCGGATTGAGGCTTTCAGCGGGCATGGCGATTACAGCGAGATGATCTCTTTTATTGAGTGTCAGGACAAGGCTTTGCTGAAGAAGATATTTCTGGTGCACGGCGATCAGGACGCCACCTCCGGCTATCGCACACATTTGAATAATGCCGGTTTCAGGAATGTGGAAATTCCGTTTCTGAAACAGGAGTTTGAGTTGGTGCCCTGGTAAACGGCCTGAACTTTTTTATTATGCAGGGTGCCAAAAAAAAAGAGGCAGTTTATAAAAACCGCCTCTTTTGCTTAATTAACTATGAAAATTAATCATGTGTTTTAGGAGCTTTCTTACGGGTGGAGTAGTTGATTTTGAAAGCGCCCACTTTACGCAGTTCCTGTTTTACATCAGTTACAACGCCCATTTTTACTTCTCTGTCAACTTTCAGAGAGGTAGTAAGCAGGGGTCTGTCGGCTTCGTTTCGTGCTTCTCTTTCCAGATAGATAAACTCTGGAATATCGGCAACATTGCGGAAGCTGTCGTTGAGCTGGATACGGGATTCGGTTCCGTACATCTTCGACATTTTCGGTGCACCGATATAGATGAAGCTCACGAGAGCCTTTTTCTCAAGTTTCTGAACTTCCGAAGCCTCGGGCATTCTGTTCTGAACCTTTACAACTACCTCGCGCATTGATGTGGTAACCATAAAGAAGAAGAGCAGCATGAAAATAATGTCGGGCATCGACGAAGTGCTGATTGCAGGCAATTCACCTGACTTTTCTTTCTTAAACCGTGCCATATTACTTTTTCCCTCCTATATCTTCAGGTTCAGCTTCAGAAATTGACATCGGGATCGCTTTCTGAATTGCTTCAGCTTGATTAGGACTCAAGTCAGCAAATTTGGCCCCGAATTTTTGTCTTGCAAGTTCATCCCTCAATTCATTAACAGCGGCTGTCAGCTCGTTTTGTACCTGGATGTAGATATCATACGAGGTTCCCCTGTCGTTTTTCAGAGAGATAATACCCTTTGACACCGGATATTCGCCGATAAGAGGAAGGTTTTCAATTCTCTTCTCGGGAAGTGTTTCGCTGTTATGCGGGTTACTCAGGAATTCCTTGGCTTCGGCACGCAATGAATTGATGTCTCCCCATTTTCCTTCAACGAAAAGACGGTCGCTTTTGTTGATCATAACATTGAAGACATTTCGTTCTTTAACATCTGGTGCCACAGCCGTGGGGTCAGGTGGTGGTGGCAGCCTCCTTACGATACCCGAGTCAACGTCCATGGTTGTGGTAACCAGGAAGAAGATCAGCATCAGGAAGGAGATGTCCGCCATTGACCCTGCATTTATTTCGGGAACTTTTCTTGACATATTAATCCTTTCTTAAAAAAAGAGGTATGTTACTTAAACCACTTTACAATTTCGGTATAGAGGATGCTGATAACTGCACCTGCAAAAACGAGGTATGTTCCCAGCAATCCGCCTCCGATTACTTTGGAGCCTGTTGGTGAGATTCCGAATTTATCATAGAACGGTCCTGTTTCGGCCGGTGATAAAAGGAATGCCAGCAACAATACACCTACCAACGCAACTATTCCGATAAGTGTTCCTTTTGCTTTTTTCAGATCCGAAAAGGTCTGGATAAGCGGAAACACGATTGCAGCGATTAATGCAATCACGAACAGAACATAGGTCAGGTATATGCTTATGTTGATTAAAGGGCTATCTTGATACTGCATGGTGCTGTTTATTTATTGTGTTTGTGTTTTACCAGGATATCCATGAAGGAGATGGTAGCATCTTCCATCGAGTTAACGATGGTTTCAACCTTTGAAATAAGGTAGTTGTAGAAAATCTGGAGGATAATGGCCACAATAAGACCGAATACGGTTGTAAGAAGAGCCACTTTCATACCTCCGGCAACAATGGTAGGTGAAATGTCACCTGCTGCCTCGATGTCGTCAAAAGCCTGAACCATACCTACAACTGTTCCGAGGAATCCGAGCATGGGGGCCAGAGCGATAAACAGGGCAATCCATGAGAGGTTGCTTTCGAGGCGGCCCATCAGAACGCCACCATATGATACGATTGATTTCTCAACCATCTCAAGTCCTTCTTCATGACGATCAAGACCCTGATAGAAAATGCCGGCAACCGGTCCGCGGGTGTCCTTGCAAACCTCTTTGGCAGCACTGATGCCGCCTGAGTTAAGCGCACCTTCAACCTTGGCAAGCAATTTCTTGGTGTTGGTGTCGGCAAGGTTCAGATAAATGATACGCTCAATAACCAGGGCAAGACCCAGGATAAGAACGATCAAAACCGGAGCCATCCAAGCGGGTGATCCTTCAATGAATTTGTTTTTCAGAACCTGATGGAATGACTGTGGAGCATCAGCTTCCGGAACAAGGGTTTCTGCAGGAGCCGCTACCTCCTCCTGTGCTACCTGTGTGGTGTCAGTCTGTTCAGTTTGGGGTTCAGTCTGATCCTGAGCCATAACTACGCTGGTTACTCCAAAGG
>LUZO01000366.1 GCA_001603685.1 Bacteroidales bacterium Bact_23 | reverse complement strand
ATATTACAATTATCAGTCTTCAACCATGTTTTAAATTTAAAAATTCTAAAATAATGAAAAGATCCATTTATTTTTGTTTTGCAATCGCTCTGGTATTTAGTTGTTTTTCGACGGAGCAAGTTTTTGCACAGAAGTTGATTTCAGAGAACTCTTTCGTGGTTGAAGCTGGTGTAGGCATAGTGCCCGGTGTTGGTAACCGTGACTTCTACTCCCGGGAGATTCCGCCCCTTAGGTTGACAGCAGAGATGGCCATAGTGAAAGGCATCTTTGGGGATAAGGATTTCTTTTCGCTGGGCCTGGGTGGCGGTTATTTTAAATATGCCTATATGGATACAAGTTACCATGTGGGCCATATTCAGGCGCTGGTCAATTACAGGTATCCACTCGCACCCCGCTTAACTGCTTATGTGGGATATGCTTTGGGCTATTACTTCGATTCCTACAATAGAGAAACCGAACTGTTTAGTGGCTACGATGGGCTTTTTTCGGAAGTATATTTAGGACTAGGCTACTACTTTTATAAAAATATTGGAGCTTTTGCCAAGGTTTCTAGCGGCGAAGTATTGGTAGAGGCAGGAGTTTCGATAAGGTAGTGAACAAGGGCTGTGAGAAAGTTGGATGATGAGACATTCGCGTTTATCATTGGATGATTGGGAAATAGGATAATTTGAAGAATTTAGAGCCGGCAACCCCATCGGGAGCGTTTGAGACTGCGATCTAATTAACTGATTGTCAAGCCTAAATGTCTAATGTCTAATGTCTCCGCCGCGGCGGATTTCTAAATCTAAAATCAGAGATGAGAGGTGAGAGGTGAGAGGCCGTTGGCGGACTCATTGCTCATTTCTCGTTATCAATTCTCAATTCTCAATTCTCAATTAAACAAAGTTTACGGTTACTTTTTCAAGAACCGCTTTACAAAGCTCCAGTCTTCTTTTTTAAAACGAAAAATATCTTTTACCGGCATTTGGGTGATTCTGGAGAATATGATAATATAGAGGATGGAGGCCAGGGAGTAGCTGAGATTGGTGGCCATTACTGCGCCGTTGGCTCCATACGAGGGTATCCACAGGTAGTTGAGGATGACATTCAGCAGCAGGGCGGGCGCAAATGCTTTCAATGCGGCATCGGGGCGGCCGGTTCCGGCAAGCTGGCCGCTCAGTATCCTGAACATAATGATCATCAGGATTCCCGGAATAATGGTCTGCATTACCCTGACGCTGGCCATATACTGATTACCGAAAACCAGGGGAACCACCCATGGAGCGAGCAGTACAATTCCTGCGGAAAGGATCAGCCCGAGAATCAGGGATATCCTCAGCAGGCGGGCGGTGCTTTGGCTGAGGGCGGCTTTGTCGGTGGCATTGGCGCTGCGACTCATTACCACCACGCCGATGGCCAGCGGAACTTGCCAGAGAAGTTCCGCCACCGAAACCCCAAGCGAATAGATACCGATTTCGGCGGGCGTTGACAGCGCCTTAAGCAGCAGCACATCAATGCGGTAGTTCAGTTGTATGGTAAGGAACGACAGGGCGTAGATCACCCCTTTGCCCAGCATTTTCAGGATGTACTCATTGCTGAGGCTGATGCGGATTTCGAAGCGCCTGATGAGCAGGAAAATGGCATTTGCCGCCACTATGGTATTCCCCAGCAGCAGCGACAGCACCGCCCCGAAAAGCCCGAGCCGGAGAAAATAGACCATAATCACCGCAAATATCAGGGTAAAGAGGCCGGTCATCCAATTCATGCGGTTGGAGAGCGGAATCTCCTCTTTCCCGAGAAAAACGCCGCCGGTGTAGATGGTGGTGAGCCGCATGGGGATGGTGATCAGCGCCATGGCAATCAGCAAAGGAGTATAACCTGAGGTGCCGGTAAGCAGGTAGGCGCCCAGACTGAAGATGATTCCAAGGGAAGAGGTGAGAACCAGTACGGTAAGCATTGCCGAAACAATGCTGTGGTCGTCGTCTTCGGCTGAGCCAAGCATAAAAACCGTGGTAGGCCGGATGCCCATCTGGAAAAAGCTGACCACCAGTGTAGGAACAACCAGCAGTGCGGTATAAAGGCCGTAATTTTCGGTACCCAGCAGGCGGGATAGCAGCACCACCAACCCAAGATTGGTAAACAGGGTAAACACATTGCTGCCCAATACCCCGGCAATATCCTGAAAATATGATCGTTTTGCCAAACTGTAGCCGGATAATAATACGGCTGCAAATATAGCGAATCGCTTCCTTAAGCCGGTTTTTTGGCAGTTATCTTATCGAAAAGTTCGGGAACGCACAAATTGATCCGTAAGAAAAATGGTTATGGGAGGTTTTCACCAAGCCATTCAACCGGGCTGATCCACCTGATTGGTCAGAAATACAAAATCGGCTACACTGAGTTGTTCGGCTCTGCGGGTGAGCATCTGCTCCAGTTCGTCGCCGGGCAAAAACCTGAAGGATTTCAGACCGTTTCTCAGGGTTTTGCGCCTTTGGTTGAAGGCGGTTTTTACCACATTGATAAAGAGTTTCTCGTCGCAGCCCAGGGCGTCAGTCCGATTTCGTTTAAGGCGGATGACCGCCGATTTTACCTTTGGAGGCGGCTGAAACACATGCTCGCTGACGGTGAACAGATATTCGATATCGTACCATGCCTGCAGCAAAACGCTGATAATACCATAGGTTTTGCTGCCCGGAGGCGCGGCAATGCGCTCGGCCACCTCTTTCTGAAACATGCCTACCACTTCGGGAATCCGGTTCCGGAACTCCAGCACCCTGAAAAGAATCTGGGTGGAGATGTTATAGGGGAAGTTGCCGATGATGGAAAAATTGCCGTCAAAAAGGGTGTCAACCGGAATACGCAGGAAATCGCCTTCAATGAAACGGCCGGCAGCTTCGGGAAAGGTATTTTTCAGGTAGGGGATGGAGTCGCGGTCCACATCAATGGCGAGGAAGTGATTTACAGGAAGTTCCAGCAGGTATTTGGTCAGCACGCCGGTACCCGGGCCGATTTCGAGCAGCGCATCGCAGGGCAGGCTGAGGCTCTCCACAATTTTGCGGGCGATGTTCTCATCTTTCAGAAAGTGCTGTCCAAGTTGCTTTTTTGCCCTGACGGGTTCCATTGGTTAGGCTGTGTGTTTAATTTTCCGTTTCCCGCTTTAATTGGCCATATCGCCCCTGAGAATTCTGAACCTCTTTCGGGCTTCCACCGTAAAAACGCTGCCGGGATAGTTTACAAGCAGTTCCTGATAGGCGGCCATGGCTTTGGCATTGTCTTTCATCTGCTCTTCGTAAAGCAGCCCGAGGCGGTATTGTGCGTCATCACCCTGAATACCGTCGCCATATTCGCTGATAACCTGCTGGTAGAGCGTTTCAGCTTCGGTAAATTTTCCCTGCTTCATTTTTATTTCCGCCTTTTTCATCAGCGCATCGTCAATAATCAGATGGTAAGGCCATTCGGTTATCAGCGAGTCGATTACGGCCAGCGCAGCTTCGGGCTGGTTGCGGTAGAGCAGCAGGTCGGCTTTGGCATAGGCCGCCAGTTGAACGGTTGAGCTGTCCATATCAATGTTGTCGGTAATCAGCAGCGACAAGGCCATTGCGTCGTTGGCAATCAGCTTCGAGGTGGCGGCCTTCAGCACATCGAGCTGTGCCCTCGCCCAGTCGAACTCACCGATATAAAAGGAGAGCTTTGCATTCCTGAAACGGGCTTCGTGGCCGATGGGATCGTTTTTGAACATCTTGTCCACCTGCGAATAGAGCAGGGTGGCTTCCCACGGTTCGCCGGTGAAGAGCATAATGTCGGCCAGTTCGAGTTTGCACTCTGCCTGCAGCAGGCGGTTGTTGTTGGTCAGGCCGATCAGCTCTTCCAGGAGTTCAATGGCGCCGTCGGTATTGTCGAGGTAGAATGCCTGCAAATGGGCCAGATTGCGCATCAGCGGAAAGGAGAGCGGATTGCGGTTGGCCTCCTCCAGGGTTTTGATGTAGCGCTGTTCCAGTTTCTTCAGCTCGGTTTGGTTCACCGGATAGGTACGGATCAGTTGTTCGTATTCGGCTTTCAGCAGTTCCACCTTTGCCTGCACCACCAGTCCCATATCATCGGAGCGCTCGATCACATATTGGTAGGCTTCGGCTCCGGTTCTGAAGTTTCCGTTATTTACGCTCATTGCTGCCAGCGAAAACACCCGGCTGCCGTTTTCCTGCAGCCTGCGGTCGAGGGCTTTGGCCTGTACCAGTGCCGCTTCAAAGTCTTTCAGTTGTATCGAGAGCCAGAGCATCATCTCCGAAAACATCTCATCATCGGGGTTCCGCTGAACCCTTTTCAGCAGCGCCACCCTGAAAGCCTCCGATTTCAGCCCTTCCGGGTCGTTGTTCAGCGAGTTCTGGAGCCGGGCCTGCACCTGGTTCTGCATTTCGGGGTTGGATTCGAGCAGCCCGATGTACTCATCCGACATCTTTTCGTAGTTCCCTGAGGTTTCGTACAGATTGGCCAGCTCGAGCCCGAAGGTGTATTGCGGCGACAGCAGTTGCCTGCCTTTCAGATAGGTACGGATGGCGTAATCGTTCTCGCGCCTCGAAATGAACGCACTCGCCAGTTCGGCTACGCGGCGCTGGTCGGCGGGCAGATCCCTGATGGCCTGCTCAAAGATCTTTGTGGCTTTATTGCCCTGATTGGTGCGCAGCAGCAGGTATCCCTGGTCAACGGTATAGCGGGTGTCGTTGGGATTAAGTTTTGCCTGCTTTTTTACGATTTTTTCGGCCCGGTCAAAGTCATTGGTTTCCAGCAGGCTTTGAATCAGGTAGGTGTAGTTGAAAAGGGTGGGTTTATCGTTGAAAAGGCGTTCGAACAGAGCGGCGGCTTTTTCGAAATCCCTGTTGTTGTAGTACATCAAACCGAGTTGCTCGTCGGTAACTGCCTGTGCCAGTACCGGCGAGCCAATCAGGCCGGCAAAGGCAAAACATAACAGTACAAACAGCTTTTTCATCTTGGTGCAATATTGGTTTTCAGCCCAAACGGGCTTTTATCAGAACGGCGGAAGCGGGCAAATGTTTTGCCGGAGTCGCCGGAAAAATCAATTTAACGGATAAAATCAAATCCGGTGTAGGCAGCCAGTGCGGCGGGCATGCGGATGCCGTCGGCTGTCTGGTTGTTTTCGAGCAGCGCGGCCACGATGCGCGGCAGCGCCAGTGCGCTTCCGTTAAGGGTGTGGCAGAGGCGGGTTTTGCCGTTCTCGTCTTTGAATCTCAGCTTCATGCGGTTTGCCTGAAACGATTCGAAGTTGGAAACCGAGCTGACCTCGAGCCAGCGCTGCTGGGCGGCCGACCATACTTCGAAGTCGTAGGTAAGCGCCGAGGTGAAGCTCATATCTCCGCCGCACAGTTTCACGATTCTGAACGGCAATTCCAGCTTGCGCAGCAATCCGGCCACATAATCGCGCATCTCTTCCAGTGTTTCATATGATTTGTCGGGATGCTGAATCTGTACGATCTCCACCTTATCAAACTGATGCAGTCGGTTCAGCCCGCGGACATCCTTGCCGTATGAGCCGGCCTCGCGGCGGAAGCAGTTGGAGTAGGCCACATTTTTTACCGGAAAGTCGGTGCTTTTCATAATCACATCGCGGTAGATGTTGGTAACGGGCACTTCGGCGGTGGGAATCAGGTAGAGTTTGTCAATTTCGCAATAGTACATCTGGCCGTCCTTGTCGGGAAGCTGGCCGGTTCCGTAACCCGATGCTTCGTTGATTACCAGCGGCGGCTGAATCTCGTAGTATCCGGCAGCGATGGCATTGTCGAGGAAGAAGTTGATCAGCGCACGCTGCAGCCTGGCACCCTGCCCTTTGTAGAACGGGAATCCGGCTCCGGTAACCTTGTTGCCAAGCTCGAAATCGATGATATCGTATTTTGCCGCCAGATCCCAGTGTGGTACCGCACCGTCGTAAAGCTCAGGCATACTTCCCTCGCTGTGGACAATCTCGTTGTCTTCGGCGCTTTTTCCGCGGGGCACCGAGGGGTGGGGCATATTCGGAAGCTGCAGTAGCAGGGCGTTCTGCTCTTCAAACAGACCATCGAACTTCTCCTGCAGGGCCTTTGCCAGCGCTTTCAGTTCGGTGGTGCGCTCCTTCAGTGCATTTGCCTCAGCAGCTTTTCCGGCTTTAAACAGCTCGCCGATCTGTTTTGCCAGCGCATTGGATTCGGCCTGATTGGTTTCCAGTTCGTGCTGTGCTTCGCGGCGGCGGATATCAATATCAAGAATCTGTTTTACAATGCTTTCGGCATCTATGTTTTTGATTGCCAGCCGTTCGGTAACTTCGGCAGCATTTTCGCGGAGATAGTTCAGTTCAAGCATGATTTTTTATTTTGTCGGGTGCAAAGGTAAGGAAATTCAGCTTGCCCGGTATGGCCAATTTACTTCAGGATTGAGGTCTGTACTCACCATAGGAAAGCCATTCAGAGTTAATTTTATAAAGGAGATAAACCTTTTTGGATGTTTAGAAAATCCAAAGGGAATATCCGGCCAATCATTTGGATAAAAGGCTGTAATTACACGGCGAAATATTTTAAGCCGGAAGGGTATTTATTTGCAGATTTCCTCCAATTGCCCTTAATACTTTAAGAATGGTGGAAAATTGAGGTTTTGCTCCCTCCGATAATGCTTTATATAAGCTGGGCCGGCTTAACCCTGTCTGTTCAGCAATTTTGGTCATGCCAATCGCTTTTGCAACATTTCCGATTGCAGCAATTATCGCTTTTTCATCGCCATCTTCCAATGCTGCATTAAGATATTCAGCAATCATTTCATCACTATCCAGGTAATCTGCTATGTCAAATCTAGAAGTTTCCATTTTTATTTAATTAAATCATTCCAAATTTTCTTTGCTTTTTTAATGTCCTTTTCTTGAGTGGATTTTTCTCCGCCAACCAACAGAATTATAATCCTACCATCCTTTTCTTTGAAGTAGATTCTGTATCCTTTTGCGTAATTAATTCGCATTTCCGTGATTCCGTCTCCAACAGGTTTACAGTCTCCAAAATGTTCATCAGTTTCTAATTTCTGAATTCTGAACAAAATCTTTGCTTTTGCTCTTAAGTCTTTCTGTTTTCTTAGCCACTTATCAAATTCTGTTGTTTTTTCAATAAAGTAGATTGCAGCTTGTCTTCACTTGGATACAAAAGTATAAAATTATTATTAATACTCCAGATTATTTTGTAGATTTATTTTCATATTTCGTGCATTTGGCAAAACAACTGCCCTATCTGCGGTCAATCAGTTCCTTTATTTTGTTAAAACTCCTTTTTCTGGGTTTTATGGTAATCATACTCGGGCCGGCGTAGTACCGGATTGAAAGCCGGTCGGCCTTTCTGATCTCCATAGCGGTTGAAACCGGAATTTTGTAGCTGAACCGGGTAATTTTACGGTAACTTTCGGTGAATCCTGTAACCACCGAAACGGTTGTTGAATCCACCGTCTGAATGCTGGCAGTATTTTCAGAGATGGATTTGGTGTTTTCAAACTCCATTTTATCAATTACCATCGGGAATGGCTTATCGTCAATAATCAGGATTGCCTTCTCCTCAATCCTGAAGCTGGAACTGCTCAGAAACAAGGCATCATAGGCACGGTAGGATACCTCGTTATTCCGGTCAATCTCCTTGACGATTGACTGGGTAAAGAATTGCAAAGGCGATCTGCGGTTCAGGTCGCGGTAGCTGTATTTAAGCTCATACCGTTTTGTGGAATAGACAATGTCGTTTTCCGAATAGATTCTGTTGTAGGTGGAGCAACCCGATAACATTAAGCAAACCAGACCAATCCCGGTGATCCGGTATAATGCATTGATTCTGAATGTGGTTTTCATATCGTTTCCCGGTTTTTGGTGGTAAATTTCATTCACTGAATGGTCTGATTCCCAAAGGAATATTTTCTATAAATATAGGGATTTCTTTGAAACGAAGAAAGTCTCTTATCTCTTAAA
>LUZO01000365.1 GCA_001603685.1 Bacteroidales bacterium Bact_23 | reverse complement strand
GATTAAACCATTATTTATTGATCAGAATTTCTGTTTCGGAGAAGCGCGTCTCATTGGTAATTATATCGCCCTGACTCCGGGTTTGTAATCCCTCTAAGTCGGGTTTTCCATAATAAAACACCGAACGGCTGAGGTCGAACGGCCCCTTTGAGGAAGTTTTGGCAAAATTTACATTTCTGTAAAACACCGATGCTTCGATGCTTGCGGATGATTCAAATTCCACACTGTTCAGATCCAGCCTGCCGTAAACCGTGGCATCGTTAAACAGGAAGTTTCCGGTAAAGGTGGAGTAGGTAAACAGCGCGTCATCGCGGAAGCGGGTGAGCGAGAAATCGCTTTTTCCGTCGCAGTCGAGGTTGTGGAACCGGGCGATGCCCCTGAATTCCGTACCCTGAAAGCTGAGTTTTCCGGTGATTTTGGCCTTGAAAAAGTCAATGCCGCCGTTTACGAGCGACTCCTGCATACTGAAATGCTTTTCGGAAGTGAACGCGGTGAAGTAACTCTGCCGGCCGTTAAGGGTAACATTGTTGAAAGCGGCCCGTTCCCTGAAAATGGCGCCGGTAAAGTTGGCCATGCCATCCACGGTCATATTGCTGAAATCCGCCTCGCCCCTGAAATCGCACGCTTCGAATGTCAGGTGGCTGCCAAAACGCACCTGCACCCGGCTATTCTGATTCTGTCCGTTGGTGGTTACCCTGCCCATAAAAATGCAGTTCAGGAAGGTTACCGGAAGGTCGGTACGGGCAATCTCAATGGATGAACTGAAAATTTCATGCCGGCTGATCAGGCTGAAATCGAGGTCGCCGAGGATGATTTTGTCCTTTATCAGCACAGGCTTGCCTTTATTCAGCGTTTTGATGATCACGGCCGCATTCATGCCGTTGTTTACCGCCGCCTCTTCGCCGGCGTGGCATCCGGTGGTGAGGAAAAGGGCTGAGAAAATAAGAAACAGGATTCTTTTCATTGCGGAGTTGTTGTGTATGCAAAGTAAAAGGTTTTGTATTAAAAACCATGCCATCTGCGGCGATTATTTGTGCAATTGATCATTTTTGCGCATCCGGCAGGGTAATGGCCGTAAAAGGTTAAATTTGCCATACCATACATTTCCCGGCTAATGCCGTGTTCAGCCTGATAGGAATTTGATTATGAATCACCTCATCGAAGAAGTCAGAAAAGAGATGCTTAGCTATGCCGACGATGCGACCAGGGCCGGCAGTCAACGCTTTTTTAAGGAGAAACTCACTGCCTACGGGGTGAAGCTTCCGTTAGTGAACGCCGTGGCGAAGCGCCATTTGAAATCGCTGAAGCCGTTGCAGAAGGCGGAGATTTTTGAGCATTGCACGGAATTGTGGCAATCGGGAATCTTTGAAGAGTCGGTGGTGGCGTGCAACTGGTCGTATGCGGTACGCAGCAGGTTTGAGCCCGGTGACATCCGGGTGTTTAAATCGTGGATAGACAATTATGTAAACAACTGGGCTTCGTGCGACACGCTTTGCAATCACACCGTGGGAGAGTTTATTGAAATGTATCCTGAAAAAATAGCTGAACTGAAGCGCTTTGCAGTTTCCGGAAACCGCTGGATGCGGCGTGCTGCGGCGGTATCGCTGATTATTCCGGCACGAAAAGGTTTGTTTCTGAACGATATCTTTGAAATTGCGGATTTGCTGCTTGCCGACCGGGACGACCTGGTGCAAAAAGGTTACGGCTGGATGCTGAAAGCCGCAAGCGAGTCGCACCTGCAGGAGGTGTTCGGGTATGTTATGAGAAATAAAGGCCTCATGCCGCGAACCTCCCTGAGGTACGCCATTGAGAAAATGCCGGCTGAGATGAGAAAACAGGCAATGGCAAAGTAACTGTTCCACTTCCGGTTTTGAGCAATAGGGCGGGAAGCAGCGCCCAGACTGTTTTTTCTTGTAAAATCCGTTACGGCGATTTCGCACAAAACCGGCCCTTCATCTGTTGATTTCTTTCCTTGAGGTTGGCCCGGCGGGGCTTTGTGATTCGTTTTTCCGGAAACGATGGAAAAAACTACTTTTGCACGGTGAATAAAAAAGGCGAAATACGAAGAGGCTGGATTCTGGCCGCCCTGATGATGACTATGATGCTGGCGGCAATGGATTCCACCATTGTATCCACCGCCATTCCGCATATTGTCTCCGATCTGGGCGGGTTTACCAAATTTTCGTGGGTGTTCTCCATCTATCTGCTGGCCCAGACCATCACCATTCCGCTCTATGGCAAGCTTACCGATATATTTGGCCGGAAGGGCATCCTGATTTTCGGAATTGTGGTCTTTCTGATCGGCTCTGCCACTTCGGCAACGGCCTGGAACATCGGTTCGCTGATTGCCTTCCGCGGTTTGCAGGGGCTGGGTGCGGGATCCATCATGGCCACGGTAAACACCATTGCCGGCGATATCTATACCGTTGAAGAAAGGGCCAGGGTGCAGGGCTATCTGTCGAGCATCTGGGGCATAAGCGCCATTGTGGGGCCGGCGCTTGGCGGCGCACTGGCCGAATATGTAAACTGGCGGTGGATTTTTCTGATAAACCTGCCGATCGGCGCCCTTTCCATCTTCTTTCTGGTAACCTTTTTCAAGGAGAACATCGTTCCGGTAAAACCCAAAATCGACTTTAAAGGCGCCTTCCTGATTCTGATTTCATTAACGCTGCTCTTTGTTTATCTGCTCGAAAGCGGCCAGAGCTGGCCCTGGTTCTCGGTTACCGGGCTTTCAATTCTGGGGCTGGCGCTGTTATTCTCAGCCTGGGCCATCCAAACAGAGCGCAAACGGCCCGATGCCATCATGCCGATGTGGATATGGCGGAACAAAACCCTGGCGTTCACCAACCTGGCCATGGCCGGCATGGGCATTGTGATGATGGGACCCGAGACTTTTCTACCCACCTTTGCTCAGGCATCGCTGGGGCTGGGAACCATCGCATCGGGATTCGTGCTGGCAAGCATGAGTATCGGCTGGCCGACTTCATCCGCCCTTTCAGGAAGGATTTACCTGAAAATCGGTTTCCGTGAGACTTCGCTGATCGGCGTAATTATCATGCTGGTGGCCTTTGCGGGATTTTTGCTTATTCCGCACCCGCAGCCGGTATATCTGCTGGTAGCCGACCAGATTCTGCTCGGCGCCGGATTCGGACTGCTCTCAACGCCGTCGCTGGTGGGAATTCAGTCGATGGTGAAATGGCAGCAAAGGGGCGTGGTTACCGGAACCAACATCTTTTCACGCAACCTGGGGCAGAGCCTGGGGGCAGCCATCATCGGCGCCATTTTCAATAACTCTTTTCTGCACCTGATGAAAAGCGCACCGGCCGGATTGAGCGCCTCCACCAAGGATATCCTGAAAACGCTGCACGACCCCGCCATCGCCGAATCATCGAAAGCGTACCTCCGGCAAGCCATCAATACCTCCATGCATCACATTTACTGGGGACTGATTCTGTTTACCGTCATGATTTTTGTGTTTCTCTATCTGGTGCCGCACAGGGATCCGAAGGATAAATCGGTGATAGAATTATCATAATTGAGCGCCGGACTCCGTTTAAAAGGAATAAATGCTCATATTTGAACCGTGCATCGGGAGAATTTCCGGAAACCAAATTGTTAAGGGGAAAATCTGATTTATGAAGATAAAATTTTTGCTGTCAGGCTGTTTGCTTTTATTTGCCACTGTTGCCTTTTCGCAAACCGGCCAGGTAGTTCCGGAGCTGAAGGTGTTCGACCAGGCGATGAGCGGCCTGCTTGCCGCTTATGATATTCCGGGCGGGCAGATGGCCGTTACATACAGGGGGCGGCTGGTTTACAACCGGGGATTTGGCTTTGCCAACACCCTCACCCGCGATTCCGTTCAGCCGACCCACATTTTCCGGATTGCCGATGTTTCGAAAACGGTTACCGGCATTGCCTGTATGAAGTTGTATGAAGAGGGGAAGCTCGATCTGGATGCCCGTGTTTTTGGCAGCGGGGGAATTCTGAATGATGCCGGATACCAGAATATCATAGATCCGCGGGTAAACGATATAACCGTTCGTATGCTGCTTCACCACGAAGGCGGCTGGAACAGCGAGGTGTCTGACGATCCGATGTTCAGTGCCTGGGCCGTGGCATCGGCAATGGGCGTGCCTTCGCCGCCTCCGGCAGACATGATAATTCAGTATATGCTATCGCAGAGGAACCTGGATTTTGATCCCGGAACCCAGGCGCATTACTCCAATTTCGGGTATGCCGTTCTGGGAAGGGTAATCGAAAAAGTTACCGGCAAGGATTACGATGATTATGTTGCCGAAGCAATCCTGACACCGCTGGGCATTACCAAAATGAAAACGGGTTTCAACCTCTCGCTGAATCATCTGCCGGGTGAGGTGAGTTACTACGATTATCCCGGCGCGCCTCTGGGTTATTCGGTTTACGACAATGTAAGCCGTGTTCCGCGGCCTTATGGCGGTTTCAACATCGAGGCGATGGATGCTACCGCCGGCTGGGTGGCTTCGGCGCACGACCTGATGAAGCTGATTTGCGCCATCGACGGTTTCGACAGCCGCCCCGATATCCTGACAAAGGCCACGATTGAGGAGATGGCTGCACCTTCGGCAGTTGAACCCGCATTCGGACACGGAATATATGTGAATGACTTCAACAACTGGTGGCATTCCGGTTCGCTGCCGGGAAGTGCATCTACCTTTTTCCGGAACGGAAGCGGGCAGCTTAACTGGGCGATATTGCTGAATTCATGCGACAGAAACAAACTGGTGGTTCCGGCTATGGAGGAACTGGTGTGGAACACGCTGCCCTCAATTACCAAATGGCCCGACATTGACCTGTTCGATCAGTATCCGGCCGGAATTGGTGAGAATACCACCAATCAGGGGATCGAGCTCTTTCCCAATCCCGCTTCCACCATCCTGAATATTGCGGTGGATTCAAAATTGCGGAATGAAACCGCGCTTGAAATATTCAATCCAATGGGGCGGCTTGTGTTTGCCCGGCGCTATCCGAAGGAATCAGGCCTTATCTCCGTGGATATCTCGCAATTCCCCGAAGGGATTTATCTGGTTCGTACCACCTCCGGCAATAACCAGGTTTCCGTCCGGATAATAGTGGTAAAACGCTGATAGGTTGTGCT
>LUZO01000364.1 GCA_001603685.1 Bacteroidales bacterium Bact_23 | reverse complement strand
CATATCAGTAACAATAAATTAAACTCAAAAAAATATCATCATGAAGACACTTGTTGAATTTATTGCTGAAAAACAGTCGGAATTTCCTTATGCTACCGGTGAACTTACCCGTTTGCTTAACGATATCGGAATTGCTGCCAAGCTGGTAAACCGCGAAGTAAATAAAGCCGGTCTGGTTGATATAAACGGATATTTTGGTCAACAGAATATTCAGGGCGAGGAACAAAAGAAGCTTGATGTGTTTGCAAATGAGTGTTTTCTGAAAGCGATGAAGCATGGCGGAATGGTTTGTGCGGTTGCTTCAGAAGAAAACGATGAGATTTATACCTACGAAAATGCGGTATCGAAGAGCGGGAAGTATGTTGTTGCCATGGATCCGCTTGATGGCTCATCGAATATTGAAGTGAATGTTCCTATTGGAACCATATTTTCGATATATCGCAGGAAGAGCTCTTCAGGTGCCGGGAACCTCGAAGACCTTTTGCAGTGTGGAAAGGACCAGGTGGCTGCCGGATATATCATTTACGGGTCATCAACCATGCTGGTTTATACCACCGGTCATGGGGTGAATGGATTTACCCTCGATCTTTCGGTGGGGATATTCCTTCTGTCGCATCCGGAAATGACCTTTCCCGAAGGCGGAAACATATATTCCATCAACGAAGCCAACTACATCTATTTTCAGGAAGGGGTGAAGCAGTATATTAAATATTGTCAGCAAGATGACCCGGCAACAAACCGACCGTACACCACCCGGTATATCGGGTCGTTAGTTTCTGATTTTCACCGCAATCTGATCAGGGGAGGAATTTATATCTATCCGGGTACTTTCAAGAATCCGCATGGAAAATTAAGGCTGCTCTATGAGTGCAATCCCGTGGCATTTCTGGCCGAACAGGCGGGTGGAAAGGCTTCAACCGGTTTTGAACGCATTCTTGATATCCAGCCCAGCCACATCCACCAGCGGGTGCCGTTCTTTGTGGGCACAAAACATATGGTTGAGAAAGCCGAAGAGTTTATGCGGGAATATTCACCGGAAAACAAGTAGAATTACTCCTTTACAACAAGCTTGAATCCGATGCCGTGAACATTGATCAGTTCAACGTTTTCGTCACTTTTCAG
The DNA here is from genome assembly GCA_001603685.1 of Bacteroidales bacterium Bact_23. Taxonomy (GTDB): domain Bacteria; phylum Bacteroidota; class Bacteroidia; order Bacteroidales; family Lentimicrobiaceae; genus Lentimicrobium. Next base: position 4,347 of record LUZO01000364.1, on the reverse strand, counting down.
GTATTTTCTTAATTTGGCAATATATACATCCATGCTTCGGGCGTTGAAGTAGCTGTCGTCCTGCCATATTTTGTTCAGGGCATAACTACGGTCGAGTACCTCATTGATGTTTTCGCACAGCAGCCTGAGCAGTTCGTTCTCTTTTGAGGTAAGCCTCTGTTCTCCATTGTCGTGCGATAGAATCTGGCGGTTGTAATCGAGGGTAAAGGAGCCGATTTCGTAAATCTTCCCGCCATTGGCGCTGTATCCCGCCCGCCTCAGAATGGCTTCGATGCGCAGCAGCAACTCCTCCATGCTGAATGGTTTGGTGAGGTAATCGTCAGCCCCCGCCTGAAAGCCCTTCAGCTTGTCCTCCTCAAGCGATTTTGCAGTAAGGAAAAGGATAGGAATGTTGCGATCCACCTGCCTGATCTCCTTTGCCAAAGTAAAACCATCCTTTACGGGCATCATTACATCAACGATGCAGAAATCGAACTGCTCCTTCGAGAACAGCTCAAATGCCTCCTGGCCATTTACAGCCAGCCGCGCCGAAAAGCCCTTGGCATCAAGGTACGATTTCAGAATATTGCCCAGATTGCGGTCGTCTTCGGCCAGCAGAATCCTTGTTTTTGCCTTTTCCATAACTCAATTATATTTCAATTCAATATTTTAGTATTTATACACCGGCTATTTACCCCCAAACGGCAGCCATACCCTGAAGGTTGAACCTTTGCCCGGTTCACTTTCAACAAATACCTCACCCTCATGTTTATCAGCGATGAATTTTACATAGCTGAGCCCTAGCCCGAAACCTTTCACATTATGAACATCGCCGGTAGGAACCCGGTAAAGCTTTTCAAATATTTTTTTCTGATTTGCCTTACTGATGCCCATTCCGTTGTCGGTAATGCTGATAAGCAGACCATTGTCCCTATTCTCGGTGGCCACCGTAATCAGCGGCTTTTTCGGGGTGTACTTGTTTGCGTTGTCGAGCAGGTTGGTTATCATATTGGTAATATGTACCCTGTCGGCAAAAATAAACGGATTTGAGGCTTCGAGCTGGGGTACAATGCTTCCATCGCGGATCTGTACCTGTATCGACATTTTTCTGATAATGTCCGAAATCACCTCGTGCAGGTCGAGCTCTTCTTTGCGCAGGTTAAGCTGCCCTTTTTCGAGGATAGCGGTTTGCAGAATCTTTTCTGCCAGCACCCCAAGCCTTTTGTTCTCCTGGCTGATGATATCGATGTATGCGTGCAGCAGTTCGTCGGTTTTTGGTACATCCGGGTCGTTCAGCACCTCACAGGCAAGCGATACTGTAGAAATCGGGGTTTTAAACTCATGCGTCATGTTGTTGATGAAATCATTCTTCATCTCCGAGAGTTTTTTCTGTCTGAAGATAGCTATGAGCATAACTGCAAAGGCAATGATTATCATTATCATCAGTCCGCCCGAAATAATGAGCATGCTGCTCATCTGCAGCAGCAGATAACGGGTTTGATTCGGAAACATAATGACCAGATGATCGCCCGACATAAACCCATTACCGCCAAACAACGGAAAGAAAAGCCCCTCTTTCAGCAGCCGCTCCCTGAATACGTCGTTTTTTTCGAGAACCATGAGGTTTCGCGGCTCGCAGAACACCCCAAACTGATATTCGGTATTGATTCCCTTGGCTTTCAGCGCCACATTGATCAGGGTATCGAGAAATCCGGTGCTGATTCTTGTTTCGATGTTGGGAACAAATGGCGAATTAAACATCTCTTCAAACACCTGATTCAACAGAAACGCCTTTTTGCGGTGCAGTTGCCTTGCCCTCTCGCTCAGGTCGCCGGGCGTTGCCACCACAGAATCAGAACCGGGGAAGTGCATTTGTACCGAATCGGACTTTTTAATGAATTTCCACTGATTGTCTTCATACACATTATCCCACTCCTGCTGCCGCTGATAGTTGAATGCGCCCCGTTCATCGCCCGGGAGCCTGCCGGTTTCGAGGTAAATCAGATAATCCAGCGAATCGATGGCCCGTAGCAGGTTGTTGTACTCCTTGTTTTTGCGCATTTGCCTGCTCATTTCGGCTTTTTCCAGCCGGTTCATCACATCGCCCATGGCTTCGGCCACGCTGCGCTGAAAACCCGTTTCGCGAAGCTTCACCGCACTATGCACCCAGTAGGCCTGTACGCCTGTGAGGATGATGAGCGCAAGACCCACCAGTACCGTTATCATGATTATCAGCCGACGGTTCATTAGTGCAAAGGTAAAGTGGTAGCAGGCATAATTCTCAGCGTATTAACAACTTTTAACTTTTGTTGGATTTCATTAACATACCGGACAGATTATCGGATATACTTTTGTAGTGTAAAAGAAACAGTAGATTTTTAAATCATGTGTGTGTTTTGTTTTGGTATAATGTGTATGTGTTTAAGTTAGCAAATGTGTTGTGTTAATTAAGGTGCAGTTTTCCCACAAAACTGCACCTTTTTTATTTATACTGCCGTATCTTTGTGAAAACATATTCATTAGAAATCCAATAAAACAATATTTATGGCTGATTTAAAGATTGATATTGACAAACTGAAGGGCTTTGTCAGTGAAGCATCGGTTAATTCACAGGAACAGCAGCTTGTGGCACATCAGGAGTCGCTCCTGAACAAAACCGGAAAAGGCAGTGACTTTCTGGGATGGGTTACCCTGCCTGAAGAAATAGACGAAGCGCTGATTGGTTCCATAATGCAGGCTGCCCGTGAGATATCGGCAAAAGTAGATATCTTCGTAGTGGTGGGCATTGGTGGCTCCTATCTGGGTGCACGTGCCGTGATAGAAGCCCTGCAGCATAATTTTGCCCCGGTTTTGTCGAAACAGGAGCGGAAAGCGCCATTAGTGCTGTATGCCGGCAACAATATATCTGAAGACTACCTGGCAGATCTGCTTGAGGTTCTTGACCGGCACGAATACGCCATAACAGTCATCTCCAAGTCGGGCACTACAACTGAGCCAGCCATTGCCTTCAGGATATTGCGCCGCCACATCGAGCAGAAATACGGCAAAGAAGAGGCAAAGCGCAGAATCATCGCCATTACCGATAAATCGAAGGGTGCGCTGAAAAATCTTGCAGATGCCGAAGGTTACCGCACATATGTGGTTCCAGATGATGTGGGTGGCCGTTACTCGGTGCTGACCCCGGTGGGATTGCTGCCCATTGCCGTTGCAGGATATGATATCCGCAGCTTTGTGGAAGGTGCCCGTGAGATGAAACGGCTGGTAACTACTGCAAAAACCATCAGCGAAAACCCTGCTTTTAAATATGCGGCAGCACGAAATGCGCTCTACGCAGCCGGTAAGCCGGTTGAAATTATGGTTAATTATCAGCCCTCGCTCATTTATATCACCGAGTGGTGGAAACAGCTTTATGGTGAGAGCGAAGGAAAGCAGAACCGAGGAATCTTTCCAGCCGGAGTGAGCTTTACCACTGACCTCCACTCCATGGGGCAATACATCCAGGAGGGATTGAGGGTGATCTTCGAAACGGTGCTGCAGATTGAAAAACCGAGGCGCGAACTGACCATTCCGGCTGAAAACGACGATGCCGACGGGCTTAATTTCGTTGCCGGTAAGCGCTTGTATGAGGTTAACCGTCAGGCGGAACTCGGTACCCTGCTTGCCCATGTTGACGGAGAAGTGCCAAATATCGTGATCAAACTGCCGCACATCAGCGAGAATACACTCGGACAACTGCTCTACTTCTATGAATTTGCCTGTGCACTCTCTGGCTACCTCCTCGATGTAAATCCATTCGACCAGCCTGGAGTTGAAGCATACAAGAAAAATATGTTTGCCCTGCTCGGCAAGCCCGGCTTTGAAGAGCAGACCAGGGAGCTGAGAAAACGCCTGTAAACCCGGCCGTTTATTCAGAACATTAATAAACCCCGCCGGTAGGCTATTGCACGTAGCTGCGGCTCGTTATAGGAAACATTCACATTGGTACTAACTTTAGAGGACGGTCTGATTAAAGGACAGTCCTCTCTGTTTTTTGGAAAATCCAATATTCAAAGCAGGACCTTTACTGTATCTGTAACTTGCTGTGAAATAACCGGATCCGGAATGAAAAAGTATGCAGGTGGAATTACATGAATGAAATTCATACAATCCTCAGGTAGAAATTGCCCGTTTTAACCATTTTGGAACAGTCTTTGGGAGACAAAAAAACAGTTTTCGGATACGCTTGATAGAAAAAGCCAAACACATGATAAAAAACTCTGTACGTTTACGAAATCTGCCGGTTTTTGGTTGCAGGAACACCTAACTTTGTAAAGTAAAAAATGAAAACTGTGTATAAAGCTTATAGATATGGAAGAATACATTAAGGAC
>LUZO01000363.1 GCA_001603685.1 Bacteroidales bacterium Bact_23 | reverse complement strand
GCATAAGCCTGATGATGTGTTTGGTCTCCTTGTTTGTGCTTGTATTTAAAAAAATGTTTTGTTGCCTTTTTTTGCTTGTGTTGTTTTTATCCTTGTTTTCTCCGCAAAATCATTCAATAGCGCCCAATCACTATGGTAGCTTTTTTCTTGCCTTGATTGTCGAAAAGTGTCCCTACTTCCAATTCTCCTTTGTTCCATTTTCCGGTTAGATAATCACCGGGTTCTGTCATGGTTTTATTATGATCGTTTTTTGATACAATTTCCGCTGTAGAAAAATAAAGAGTACCGGCTCCATTTGGGACTCCATTAAGTATGAAACCGGTGTATTTTTTGCCATTGAAAGTGATGGTTCTTTTTACAGGCTGCTCTTTTTGAGTATTTTCAACAGGATTTTGTGGTTTCATACTCAAACTTAGCGGAACTTCTCCATCACTCTTTAAAATGGAATCGGGCTTTTCGTCAGTCTTTAGTTCTTGAGAGATATACGGAGCCTTTGTAGAATCAGAGGGAAGAGCTTTAGCCATATTTGAGGATTTTCCCGAAGCAGTATCCTGTTCTGTTATTTGGTTGGGTTCTCTGCTCTTTTTGATTTCCTTAAGTAAATCCCAATTGAAAATCAAAATAATAAGACTGGATAGCAGAATAATTGTCAGAATTTCTTGTTTTCTGGTTAACCTGAAAAGTCTCCTTTTTTTTCTTTCTTTTAGTTTCGCTTTGTATGCTGAGCTAATGGGAGTTGTTTTGGTAACAGACCAAACGTAGTCATTAGAGACTGTACTTGATGGTGTTGTTTTAACAGTATTATGTGAAGTTTCTCTGCCATTCGATGTTTTTGAAGACTTAGATTCTGCTTCCTCAACTGTGTCAGATGCTGTCGTTTCGGGTTTGCCTTCAATTTCAATGAGATTGCTTTTGCAGATTGTAATTTGACCTAAAATATCCTTTCGTTCTGGACGTATGGAATATGCCTTCTCCAGTAAACTCAATGCTAGTTGGTATTCTTGTTTGTTTAACCAATCTATCCCCTGACTATAAAATTCTGTAAATCTTTTGTCTTCAATACACTTTTTCTCTTCACTTCTAAGCCGATCTTTGGCTGTATTAAGCGAAATTGTTTCCGGATATATTCCCTGATGCTCATTCGTTAGCTTCTTTGCCTGTAGAAATTCTTTTTTGTCGATCAGTGAATTCAAGGTTGCCAGGAATTCGATATATTCTCCTTCTTTTAATATATCTGATAGAAATAATTCTGCTGACTTATATCTTTGAAGATAGAGCGGTGAAAGAGCTTTGGCAATTACTGCATCCAGATAATCGTTATCCAGTTCCGGAACAATTTCGGATGGAGGAATGAGTTTTTCTCTTCCGCTGCTAAGCTGATTGCTCAGGGGAGGTTTATGACCGGTAATCAGATGGTATAGGGTGGCACCTGTTGCGTAGGTGTCGAATGTGGCATCAAAATGTTTGATGTTCTCCATGTCGGCCTGCTCATATGGGGCATAAAACTTTGTCATTGCCGGCACAAGTTGACTGGGCTTCCCAACAATAGACCCCGTTTCATTATAACTCTGAGATGCGCCAAAATCAATTAAAACCGCTTCGTTATACTTGTTTATTAATATGTTGCTTGGCTTAACATCCAAATGCAGCTGGCGCTTTTCGTGGATGTGTGAGAGCGCTGAAAGAATCTCGGAAATGTATTTTAGCGCGGCATTTTTGGTTAGCCTTCCATCCCTTGCAAGCATCATTCCAAGATCAATACTCTCTACATAATCCAAGACCATATAGGCTGTGTCATTCTCTTTAAAAATGTCACGGGTATTGACAATATGCCGGTGACTTAGTTTTCTTAATTTTTTCCCCTCTTCAAGCTGGTTGAGTACAAGATTGTTGAATTCTTCCTTTCGGGACTCGTCAATAACAATGACTCTGTTTGATTTGTATTCTCTTTGACAATAATCGGGGCAAAACAGTTCTTTGATGATAACCTGTTCGGGCCTGGAGATTTTTACATGCTGAACATCGTTAAAACCGGTGCTTCGGTATAAACCAATTTCATCTGCCAGATATGTGATACCAAAGCCGCCCTGTCCTATCACTTTTTTAATTTGATAGCACTCGTTGTTTAATTTGGTACCTATGGGCAAATGTCTCATTTTCCTGGTTTTAAATCGATTTAACCTTAATAATTATGGCAGAATTGTTGTCCGATGCAAATTTTTCACCCAATTTTTTTATTTCGTTCATAATAAATCCGACACTGTTTTCGGTTTTGAATATTGTGGAAATAAACCAGTCGCTAATTACCTCAATTACTCCATCTGTACACAGCATAAAGAAATCACCCGGTATAATATTGTTAAGCTCGGTTTGATCTGCTTTGCCGGTATTGTTTCCAGTTCCGAGCACTTTGGTTATAATGTTTTTTTCGGGATGAAATCTGGCTTGCTCAGGCGTAATCAAGCCTTCTTTAACCAATTCATTCACATAACTGTGGTCGGAAGTCTGAAATAAAACCTCTCCGTTGCGTATGTGATAAACCCTGCTATCTCCAATATGGGCAACAAAAGCACTATTGCCATTTAGCTTCAGAAAAGCCAGTGTTGTGGCCATACCACTGCTTCCCGGATTTTCTTTTGCATAACGCTTAAGTGTATTTGTGCATAATTGAATGAGTTTGTTAAACTCTTCCCTTGATTGGTTGGTTGTATCATTTGATTTGTAATAATCAGAAATCTGATTACAGGTTAACTGGCTGGCAATTTCTCCCTTCGCTGCACCGCCAACTCCGTCACAAACAGCAAAAACACCTGTTTCAGAAATTGAAACAATACAGTCTTCGTTATTGTCGCGCTGCCCTATGTGAGTGTATTGCTGATGTGATAATTGCATTGTAGTGTTTTTAGATTACTGATAGTCAGACTATTTTGTGGAATTAATCCATCCGGTATTTTGCACCGCAGGTAAAACACCTCCCCTGATTCAGATAGCTTTGCCAGGGAACATTTCCAAGTTGTGTTCTGCAATCCGGATTCGGACACACATATTTTACCCTGAAATTTTCATCCAGTTTGCTGATCTCTTCATCGATTGTCATTGATTCGGTGGCGTATATCCCGATTGCGCTTCCCAATACTGAGAAAATAATGTACTTATTCGGCCATGTTTTGATGATCTCGATGTCTTTAACAGAATCGAGATGGGATATATAAAAAATTTGTAGTATTTGCCATATAAAAAGTGGGGCCAGGGTAATACCCTGTCTCTTATACACATCT
>LUZO01000362.1 GCA_001603685.1 Bacteroidales bacterium Bact_23 | reverse complement strand
GTTCATTCATTTATTAACTAAACAACAAAAACAAATGAAAAACTCTGTTAAACTAATTGCGCTGCTGGTTGCTGCATTTGCATTTGTAACCATCAACATGGCCATGACCCAGAAGGAGATTCAATCTCAGAAGGCTCAGGACAAAAAGCCAGCCAAAGGATGGGATATTCCCGCCAAATTCAAGAGCATGAAAAACCCGCTCAAACCGGAAGATCCCACAATCAATACGGTTGGCAAAGAGCTTTACAATCAGTATTGCCGCTCATGCCACGGCAACAAGGGTAAAGGCGACGGCCCCAAGGCAAGAAACCTGAAGACCTTCCCCGGTGACTTTGGCACAAAGGAATTCCAGGCACAAACCGATGGCGAAATTTACTACCAGTCATTTGTAGGCCGCGACGAAATGCCCAACTTCGAAAAGAAGATTACCGATGAACAGGATCGCTGGGCAGTTGTCGGCTTCATCCGTACACTGAAATAATAATTGATTATCCTGAGCCGGGCATACACCACTATGCCCGGCTTTCTTTGATTGCTTTCCATTTGAAGTGACAACCCAGGATTTGGCTAAAAGACATTAACTGTATGAAAAATTGGTTCAGAAAAAGATCGGCCGGATGGATGGCGCTGCTGGCAGGGTTAATTCCGATGCTCTCCATTATATTTATCTCCTTTGGTTCAGAAACAGCTGAAGTTCATCAGCTTGACGAAGACAGCAAAAAGTGCTTCTTTTGCCACGGCTCGCCGGTTTATGAATATGTTGATACCATTACCGGAGAAAAGGCAGTAATGAAGATGTATAACGAACTTCAGATTGATCCGGTAGAGTACAGCCTGGCCACACATGGCGGCTTTTTGTGTATCGATTGCCATGCTCCTGAGTATCACGAGCATCCCCACCCGGTCAGCACCAAGTTCGAAACCATGTACTCATGCATGGATTGCCACGGTGGTGATGAAACCTATGCTTCATTCAACTTCGAGCTGATTGAAGAGGAATTCATGAAAAGTGTTCATGCAACCGAGCTGGGCGACGAATTCACCTGCTGGGCTTGCCACGATCCGCACATTTACCGCTTGTCCGACAAATCGCCGGGACAATTGATCAACCGTGTGGCCCGCAACAATGCAGCCTGCCTCACCTGTCATGGCGACATCAACAATTATGCGGTTCTGATTGAAAAAGAGCTGCCCGACCTGATTAAAAGCCATAGCTGGCTGCCAAATCAAAGCCTTCATTTCAGAAAAGTAAGGTGCATCGATTGCCATGCAGCCACCAACGACAGCATTCTTGTAGCCCACCAGATTCTGCCTGCTTCGGAATCGGTAAGAAACTGCGTTGACTGCCATTCAACCAATTCAATCCTGATGGGATCGCTATACAAACATCAGGTGGCTGAAAAAAGAAGCAAACTTGGCTTCTACAACGGCGTAATCATGAATGAAGCTTATGTGATAGGCGCCAACAGAAACTATTACCTGAATGTTGCCAGTGTTGTGATATTTATTCTGACACTCACGGGCATCGCAATACACGCGTCATTAAGGATTATACACAGGAAAAGGACGACTCATGGCAAATAAAAAGTTATACCTCTACCCTCTCTGGCTAAGAATATGGCATCATGTAAATGCCGTTCTTATGGTTGCCCTTATCGCCACAGGGCTGAGCATGCAGTATTCAAACCCGAGTTATCCGCTGATCAGGTTTGATATAGCGGTAACCATACACAATATCTCCGGAATATTGCTGACCCTCTCCTATTTCTACTTCTTCCTGGGGATTCTTTTTACCTCTATCGGAAGATATTATGTTATGAAGCAGGGTTTTTTCAAAGCATTCTATTTACAAACAAAATATTACCTGTTTGGCATATTCAGAGGTGAAGACCACCCCTTCCCGGTAAATGCCGACAGAAAATTCAATCCCATACAGCAGATTACCTATAATGTAATAATGCACGCAATTACCCCGGTAACCTTTATTACCGGCTGGGCTTTGCTCTACCCTGAAACCATTATCCTTAATGTGTTTGGATACAGTGGCATTATGCTTACCAGCCTGCTGCATGTAAGCGCAGGATTCCTGATCTCCATTTTCCTGCTCATTCACCTCTATTTTATTACTGTGGGAAATACCATTACCAGCAATCTCAAGAGCATGGTAACCGGTTATCACGAGGTACACGACGAGCATATGGAGGATAACGCTGCCGGGGCAGCAGATGAAAAGGCAGAAAATCCTGACAAAACTGAAAATTGAAAAATACCGAGAACACAACAACAATAAATCACACATTCACAAACAAATAATCAACAACATGAACCGAAGAAGCATTTTACTCACCTCTCTGACTGCATTGGCCATGGCAACATGCAGTATTGTGATTTCAGGTTGTACCAAAGAAGGCCCGGCCGGGAAAGATGGAAAAGACGGACAGGATGGAAAGGATGGCAAAGACGGTACCGCCGCCTGTATTTCATGCCATGCACCTGACGGTATTGAGCTGGCCGCAACACAGTACGACTATTCCAAACACGCTTTCGGCGAACAGGCATATGCCCGCTCGGGAATACCCGGATGCTCGCCCTGCCACGCATCAGAAGCTTTTAAATACATTTGTCTGAACAATGTACCGGCTACATTCACACTCAACAGTGCAACCGGGCGTTATGCAACCGATTTTGTTGTACCGCAGAGTGTTGCCTATGGCGACATCACCTGTTCAACCTGTCACTCCAGCATCCACGCCACCTATGGTCCCGGCGATCTTGCACTTACCACCATTGCACCGGTTGATCTGAATATGTGGGGCGGCAAGAAAACCATCGACATTAAAGCCGATGGCGGAAGAAGCAATCTGTGTATCAAGTGCCACCAGCCTCAGCCCATTACACAGGCCACCGACGGCAATGTGCTAAACTATGAAGCGCTGGCAGCCAATCCCGGCGGCATCATTTTCTCGCCCGAATCAAGCAACAACCTGATTATTCCCCAATACCGCACCCATCCGCACTATGGTACCACAGGTGCAATATTTGCAGGCGTTGGAGGCGTTGAATTTCCGGGAGTTGCATATGAAAACTCAGTTCACACAAGAGCTACCTCATGCCAGGATTGCCATATGGCACCTATGCAGGGCAAATCGGGAGGCCACACCTTCTTCTCGAAAGGCAATTTCAACGGTTGCAACGCTTCGGGCTGCCATACCGGTGTAACTGCCAACTCCGATGGTTACTGGAAAACCCCGCGTGCCAATGTTAAAGCCGCCCTCGATGCACTTGCAGCAAAACTCAATATCGGAGGGATAGATGTGCTGAACCGCAATCCGGATGCAAGCCACAACCTGTGGGCTGCCAACAGTACCAACAGATACGACGGATATCTGAATATCTATGACCCTGTAAACAACCCCAGCGGAGTTGCCGACAACCCCGGCGGAATTTTCCAAAACCCCGCCCCTGCTGCAAGCTGGACACAGGCTCAGAAAGACTTCAACGCCACACTTCCTAAACTTACCCTTACAAACGCACAGATGGGAGCAATCATCAACTTCCAGCTCTGCCTCAGGGATTTCAGCCTTGGTATTCACAACTACAAATACACCATGGCTCTGCTGAACAACTCAATTAATGCCCTTAACTAGTAGTTCAGAAGTTTTTGCAAGGCATTAAACATCAATAAGAAAAGCAAACCGTTGGAATGAGTTTCCGGCGGTTTGTTTTTTTTATCCATCCGCCATAACATTTCCTGAGTACAGCCGCATCCGTGAAAATCATCAGGATTCTCCTGCTGAATAATCAATGTTTTAAAGGGTAAGGTGTATATTTGACAACCATAAATGAAAAATTCCGGCAGATTATTAAAGCCGGAAGGAACGAAAACAACGAAGAATGAAGAAGCTTTTTGTATCGATGGCTGCGGTTTTTATATATGCCTGCCTGCAGGCGCAGCCAGCAGAGGTACACTTATCATTGCAGTCAGGGCTTAGCACACCGCTTTTCAATTTCTATGCAAAAAATCTTGAGAGAGGCTCTTTTGCGTTGCCAGGATTTACAGCCTCAACTGAAATAAGCGTAATTCCATGGGAGAACTACGGAGTTTTTCTGCAGACTGGATTTCAACTGAATCCGGTTGATATTGGCAGTCTGGGTTATGAAAAAGTAGCGGCCAGCCCTCCCCTAAGGGATCTGTACATCAGAAGCGAACCATACAGGGTAATCCATCTGATGGCCGGACCGTTGCTCCGCACGCCGCTTGACAATCGCCTCGATCTGGAAACGGTGCTGGCAGCGGGTGTGTTTTTTTCATCCACCCCACACCAGCTATATAAACCAGTGTATTATATGGGGTTCAACCAATGGTACGAAATCACCCCGTCTTCCGATATCAGCTTCGCCTTTGGTGCCGGCATCACCCTGATCTACCATATTTCACCCTGCTACCAGATTGGCTTCAGCAACCGGCTGATGCACTCGCGCGCTTCATTTGGCTTTGAAACAATGAGCGGCCCGAGGGTGGATGTAAGAGACATCACCATCCTCAACTCATCACTGACGCTTATTCTCAGGCTCTTTCCCCGACAGGATTCTGGGAGGTGAACCAATGTAATCTGAATACCAATAAAAAGTAAAGGCTGCCCCGAGGAGGACAGCCTTTGTTTTTTTGGTTCTAATGATTACCCATTCATCGAAACAAGGAACTCTTCATTTGTCTGGGTATATTTCATTTTATCTTTCAGGAATTCCATCGCTTCAAGCGGTGTCATATCGGAAAGGTGGTTTCTGAGCACCCAGATGCGCTGCAGTGTCTCTTTGTCGAGCAACAGATCTTCGCGTCTGGTGCTTGAGGCAATGATATCGATGGCGGGATAGATTCTCTTGTTCGACAACTTACGGTCGAGCTGAAGCTCCATGTTTCCTGTGCCTTTAAACTCTTCAAAGATCACCTCATCCATTTTTGAACCGGTATCAATCAGAGCGGTTGCAATGATGGTGAGCGAGCCTCCGTTCTCAATCTGTCGGGCTGCACCGAAAAAGCGCTTCGGTTTTTGCAGTGCATTGGCTTCCACTCCCCCCGACAACACCTTGCCCGATGCAGGCGACACTGTATTGTAAGCCCTGGCCAGACGGGTGATTGAGTCGAGCAGGATTACTACATCATGTCCGCACTCGGTCATCCGTTTGGCTTTTTCCAGGACGATGTTGGCAATTTTTACATGGCGTTCAGCCGGCTCGTCAAAGGTTGAAGCAATAACCTCAGCATTCACGCTTCGTGCCATATCGGTAACCTCTTCCGGGCGTTCATCAATCAGCAGAACAATCATATAAGCTTCAGGATGGTTTGCTGCGATGGCATTTGCTATTTCTTTCAGCAGCACCGTTTTACCGGTTTTCGGCTGCGCAACAATCAGTCCGCGCTGGCCTTTTCCGATGGGTGCAAACAGATCGATAACCCTGGTTGATAAAGTAGCGCCCGGATGGCCGGTAATTTTGAACTTCTTTTCAGGGAAGAGCGGTGTAAGATAATCGAAGGGGATTCTGTCGCGTACCTCATCCGGTGTGCGCCCGTTTATAAGTTCAACCTTAATCAACGGAAAATATTTCTCGCCGTCTTTAGGCGGACGAATGGTTCCTCTGACGGTATCGCCGGTTTTCAGGCCAAATAATTTTATTTGCGATTGTGAAACATAAACATCGTCGGGCGAGTTGAGGTAATTGTAATCCGATGAGCGTAAAAACCCGAATTCATCAGGCATAATTTCCAGAACTCCATCTGTGGATATAAACCCCTCTGATTCCCAGATATACTCTTCTCTTCTGCGTTCGGGATAACGCTGACGCGGATTAAAATCTCTGCTATACCGGTCGCCATTGGCGCGCGGAAGCTCTACTTCGGGGATCCGTTCAACAGGCGCCGGAGGAGGAGGAAGCAACACCCTTTCAACAACTATATCCTCACCCTCTGATTTAGATGAAACTACGGGTGTTTCAACAGCAACGGGCGTCTCATTCACAATTTCATCCTTAACTTCCTCATCATCGTCGATGGGCGCACTGCTAAGCATAATTGCCTCTTCGTCAATGTGTTCGGGTTTGGAAACAGCCAGCATCCCCGGCTCCTCACTCTGCTCATCGGGCTGGCGTCTTGGCCTGCCGCGCTTCCTTTTCAGCGGTTCTTCCGTATCTTCCTGCAGAGCGGCCATTTTCACCGCTTCAACGGGCTTTGCTTCCTCTTTTAGGGGTTTTACGGGATTTTCCCTGAGGGTGTTCTGCTTTTTCTCAGCAGCAACACTTTTCTCCTCCTGCTGCTTCGCTGCAGAAACTGCCTCCGGATCGGAAGATGCCACGGGAGCCCTTTGTGATTTCGGCCCATTCGGATTTGGTATTACAGGCCTTCCGGGAGCAATACGCTGCCGCTTATGTTTGTTTGCCTGTGCCGCCTTCTCTCTTTCGAGCATCTCCTTTGACGGATTTATTGCCTGATAATCAAGTATTTGATACACCAGCTCCTGTTTGTTCAGCGAATTAAAACGGGGTATGCTCAGGTCCCCTGCAATAACTTTCAGCTCATCAAGTGATTTGCTGTTAAGCTCAATAATATCGTACATAAAAT
>LUZO01000361.1 GCA_001603685.1 Bacteroidales bacterium Bact_23 | reverse complement strand
GAAGCTGGAGGAGCTCTTCGGCTCGATGGCCAAGGAGGCGGCGGAGAAGGGCGGGAGGGCCGCGTAGGCCGCCTCTGATATCCTTATTTTCTCGCGGTCACTTTTCGGTAGAAAATCTTCGGTCAGTTAGGGGATCTCTTCGTCCCTGGCCACAAGGCTTTCGACGTAGGCCTCGATCGCCTCGTCTATCGTCTCCCCGAAGGTGACGCATCCGGGAAGGGTGGGGACGATGGCGCTGTAGAATCCTTCCGGATCTTTTTTGAGCAGGACTCGATAGCTCAAGGCCCCCATCGAGGTTAACTTGGTCGGTTTTAGTATAATATCCACTCTGGGGCGGGCGGCGCGTATCTCTGAAAAAGGTTTTCTCCCCTGCCCATAGTCTTTTTTCGGCTTGCTTCTGAGCTGCGGGTCGGGTCTGTCTCCCTGCGCGTCAGTCCACTTTGAGGCGTTGAGGAATATCATCCCCTATAACCTCACCCTTCTCGAACCTGATGATGCTGACGTCCTCGGCGTTGTCGGCATGGCTTGACCGTTTAAAGCTGACGTACAGGACGCTCGCCTTTCTTCATAATCGACCGAGATCCTCTTGTGAGGTCGGTTGTGAGGAAGGCCCAGAAGGTGGGGTACCAGGTCGGAGATCATTTCTACTTCTGCCTCTCCAATATCTTCGATCGACTTAAAAGCTGGTTCTTCTTTCCGTTGTTTTTCATCATCTTTCAAGGTGACGTCTCAAGACGGCCTTAACGTAATCGGGCATTAATTCTTTCATTCCATTTGCTTCTTGTTTGATTTTTTCGTATTCCTCGAGTTCTTGGCCTGTCCAAACGATGTCTAACCTCCTAATCGTTCGGAGTCCGACGTGCTTGTAGCTTTCAGGACACGCCCAGTAGCAAGAAGAACATATTGATGAATCTTTTTCTCCTTGCCAGTTCGAACAGTGTTCGCAGAACCACGATTTTGCTCTGTTACAAGAACCGCATAAGAGCATATATTCTTCGGGCTGATTTGCAGGATCCCCATTTTCGCCAATAATTTCATAAGGTATACGGTGATCTATTTGGAGGACATTTGCATCAAAACGAGTTTGACAAATGAAACATCTGTTTTTGCTCAGTTCGACAAGCCTTTGTTTTAGCATTTTTGGAAGTGATTTTCTGCCCGTTAACTCCCGCGATTCCGATGGATCTCCAAATCGATATGCAGCTATTGCCCGTCCCTGGCTATTTGTAACATGAAATGTTTCAAGAGGTATGCCTTTCTCACGAACGTCACGCGCTGCACGAGGAGGGTGGTTATATCCGTACTTCGATTCGAGCTCTTCGGTTGTGATATATCCATGTTTGAGGATATGGTCGATGACAATCTTGGCACGCTTACCTGTGACCCTATGCAATTTATCTAAAAATTCTTCCGAATATTCTTGCTTTGTCATCTACTTTCCTCAACAAGAAAACTTTGAAACTTTTTCTGGGGAACTGTTACTTTCCCAAGTCTACTAACGAGGGCTTTAGATAAATACAACGACTCAATCGTGTAAGCACAACGCCCTAATAATGTTGCTTGAGTAGATCTGCCTGCTTCGATTTCGATTAGAGTTAATTCGAGTGAATTAGGCAATGGTTTCCCATAACTTTTGAGGTCGGTTCGACCATCGTAGCTTAATATATATGAAATATTTTCAGAGTTAAGTTGTTGTAATATCTTAATGAAATCGTGAAATGCGACATCGCTAAAATAGCGTGGATCACGATTGCCACATACTCCTTGATAAGGCGGGTCCATATAAACAATGTCTTGTGGTGTAGCGAGCGTAAGCATATCTTTATAATCTGCACATTTGATACATGCTTTCCCCTTCAACAGTCGAGATGCTCCAAATATTTGCTTTCTCATTGTGGTGGGATGCATACCAAGTCTTCTATTATCTGGGCTTTGATTAAATTCACCTTTAGAGTTATATCTAATAGACCCCTTTACGCATCGAGCAAGTAAATATAAGAAATAATTCGGATTTTGAGTTTTATTGAATTCATCTCTTATGTAATTATAGTATTCCCGTTCACATCCTTTTTGAGCAAACCATAGTTTTTCGTATTCATTTGTAGTTGTCTCAGAACGGTTGACGATATTGTGCCAAAGATTCATTAGGGCTTCATTAATGTCATTTAAGATGAAGTACTTAGATTTGCTATAATAAGCAGCAGCTATTGAGACCGCTGCAGAACCTGCAAACGGCTCTATAAGCCGTTCTGCATCACGTGGGAAGTACGCAATAATTTCATGCGCAATTCTGCGTTTACTACCTTGATAAGGAATCGGATGCGGTATTGTCATATTAGCACAATCTCCTGCGTTCCTCTAAGTTAAGAATATATCGATTCTAAGTCTTCTTAGATTTTTATATTTGCTCTTGTAATGGGTTGCACCAATGGATTTTTGGTCATGATCCTTTACATCGAAATGTTCTAGTTCGCTGGTCGGCTACTTTTGAGGCGAGATGACATTACTATTGACGTTAAAAATAAGATTATAACATGGGGGCCACTGAAACTGGCCCCCGTTTTTCCGCTCTACTTCAGCTCCATATCCCCGAGCCGGAGCCCCTCGTCGACGATCTCGCCGACGACCTTGCCGTCGGTCATTTTGAGGACGGTGTCCACGTCGTCCTCGGAGAGGACGAAGACCCAGCCCATCCCCATGTTGAAGGTCCGGTACATCTCGTCCTCGGC
>LUZO01000360.1 GCA_001603685.1 Bacteroidales bacterium Bact_23 | reverse complement strand
ACCTATACCTATGAAATCACCGCTGTTTACGACCTGACTCCTTACGGATATGCCGGTCAGACCGGTGAATCAATGGTAGAAGGCCCCATCCAGGTAAGCGTTATTTATGGTGATGAACTGCCGTTCTTCGAAAACTTTACAACCGGCCTGTTCACTACCAACCGCTGGACTGTTGACGGAGCTAACTGGAGAATTGCCGGCCAGGCAGGTAACCCTGCACCAAGCGCAGAATTCTTCTTTAGCCCGAAACAGACCGATTATGCTCTTTCACTCACCTCCTACTGGCTGAATGGTACCGGCTATGTTGACGGAAGCATCTATCTGGATTTCGACATTAAACTGAAAGATCAGAATGCAACCGGAGATGAAAAACTCCTCGTTGAAGTATTCAACGGCTCAGCATGGTCAACTGTTGAGACCTTTACCGCTGAAGGTGATATGGACTGGGAAAGCAAACACATTGACATTACCGGCCGCGCCAAGAACAAGGTATTCCGCGTACGCTTCACTGCGGAAGGCAAGGATACCTATGATATCTACAACTGGCTGATTGACAATGTACATATCTATCGCGAGTGTGCTGCTCCCACCGATCTTACCGCAGAAGTTAACTTCCCGTATCTGACACAGGTAATTCTTAACTGGGAAGCTCCTTCAGGAGGCGGTACCGGACCCGGCGTTTCAGGATGGCTGAAGTGGGACAACGGCGTGAATGACGATGCCATCGGACTTAACGGAGGCGGAACATTCAATGTAGCTGTAAGGTTCACCCCGACCCAGCTTGCTCAGTACGCAGGTACCAGCCTGACCAAGATCAGACTGTTCCCCTACTCAGACGGCGGATCGCTGAAACTGAAAGTATGGACCGGTGCAAATGCCAGCACCCTTGTACTTACCCAGCCTCTTGCATCATACACAGGCGGTCAGTGGAACGAGTTTAACCTCACCACCCCGATCCCCGTAACCGGTGCAACCGAACTGTGGTTTGGCTACGAAGTAACCCATCCTGATGG
>LUZO01000359.1 GCA_001603685.1 Bacteroidales bacterium Bact_23 | reverse complement strand
CTAGCACTCCAATCCATTTTACATCCTTTGTAACCTCAAGTACCTTTTTGTCAGTTCTCATTTTGATTTATAAGTTTTTATTGTTAAAAATCTATGGTCATTTGTTTGGCATCGTCATCGCCGTGCGGTTTCCGGTCGCGCGGAGGCAGTTCAATCTCCTTATGTTCCAGAGCCTCTTCGTTTTCCTGACCGGACTCCTTTTCCGGCTCATCGGGCGGGATATAGGGGAGGGGATCAAGCTGTTTGATTTTCCTGACCGCATGGGTGGTAAGCCGCTTTCCCTTTGCCCTGAAGCTCTTTACATCAATGAATTCGGAGGCAACAATCTCCAGGTCGTCGATGGCTTTGTTGTTCAGTTTTTCATCGAACGCGATGCTGAACCGTGGCAGCCAGTCGGTTGAAACGCTGATCAGTTTTGAGTCGGGTTCGTCGCCCAGAAAATCGGTCTTTTTGTCCGATGGTTCAATCTGGAATCGTTTCAGGTAGTAGAATTGCTTTTCACCGTTGAAATAGACCGCCGTTACCGGTTTTTCCGGTTCAAACTTCTCTATAACGATAAGGTCTTCGTCAAAATGGTTGCCCACATCGAAGTTTACCAGACTGTAATGGCCTGATTTCATTATGGTTAATATCTTGTCATCGCCTGAGAATGCACCGAGCAGCCTGCCGCGCCCTTCGGTGTTGAGCCTGCGGATGCTGTCGTCGAACCAGATGTCGAGTGCGCCCAGGGTTGAAACGCCGGCTTCGGCCTGGCTGATCTTTTTCACTGCATATCTGGTGAGGATGTTTCCTTGCGAAGATCTTCCCTTAATGGTCAGTTCGCTGAAGTCGAAGTCGAAAACCGGCTTTTTAAGTTTCGGTCTTGGTTTCAGGGCCACTTTTACGATTTCGGCTTCGCCGTTGGGATTGGCCGTGAAGTAGAGCACCTTTGAGCCGGCTGTCCCCTTGGTAAGCGTATATTCCCTGTCGCGGGTGATGCCGACCACTGCAAACCGCTTCACATACACTGCGCCGTTGCGGCCATCCTGATAAATCATGTTGTAGATGGTGCGCTCGTCGTTTTTCCTGAAAACATCTATATGGATGATGTGTTCGCCCACAAATACTTTGTCGGCAACTTTGGTGACGATAAATGTGCCGTCTTCCCTGAAAGCAATGATGTCGTCGATGTCGGAGCAATCGCAGACAAATTCATCTTTTTTCAGGCCGGTTCCGGCAAAGCCTTCGGCACGGTTTACATACAATTTCTGATTGGCGGCAGCCACCATTACCGCTTCAATGGTATCGAAGCTGCGCAGCTCGGTGCGCCTTTCGCGCCCCTTACCGTACTTCCGTTTAATGTTCCGGAAATATTCTATGGCGTACTCCGTCAGATTGGCCAGATAATGCTCCACCTGCGCCTTCTCGTCGTTCAGATTTTTCATCTGTTCGTCGGCCTTGAAGGAGTTGAATTTTGAGATCCGCTTGATTTTTATCTCGGTCAGTTTCAGAATGTCGTCGGTGGTTATCTCTCTGTAAAACTGAGGCTTATAGGGGTCGAGGCCCTTGTCGATGGTTTTTATTACATCATCCCAACTGGTACATTCCTCAATGTCGCGGTAAATGCGGTTCTCGATGAAAATCTTCTCGAGCGAGGCGTAGAGCAAGTTTTCGAGCAATTCATGAAGCCGTATTTCAAGCTCCATCTTAAGCAACTGAACCGTATTGGCCGTTGATTCAATGAGAATTTCCTTCACCCCGAGGAATCTGGGTTTACTATTGCTGATTACCGTATTGTTCGGGGAGATGGATATTTCACAATCGGTAAAGGCATAAAGTGCGTCTATGGTGGTATCGGGTGAAACACCGGGTACGAGATGAATCAGAATTTCAACATCCTGAGCGGTATTGTCATCAATTTTCCTTATCTTAATCTTGCCTTTATCGTTGGCATTTACGATGGAGTCAATCAGGCTTTCGGTGGTAACACCGAAAGGTAACTCGCTGATGATCAGTGTTTTTTTATCGAATTTATTGATTTTTGCCCTTAGCCTTACTTTTCCGCCCCTGAGGCCATCGTTGTATTTTGAGCAATCGGCCATCCCGCCGGTCGGGAAGTCGGGATAGAGTTCAAAATCCTTGCCCTGAAGGATTTTTATGGAAGCATCGATCAACTCAATGAAGTTGTGGGGCAGTATTTTCGATGCAAGTCCAACCGCAATTCCTTCAACGCCCTGCGCCAGCAGCAGCGGGAATTTTACCGGAAGCGTAACTGGCTCTTTGTTTCGGCCATCGTAGGAGAGTTTCCATTTGGTGGTTTTCGGGTTGAATACCACTTCGAGGGCAAACTTGCTGAGCCTGGCTTCGATGTAACGGGGAGCGGCAGCGCTGTCGCCGGTGTGGATGTTTCCCCAGTTTCCCTGGGTGTCGATCAGCAGCTCTTTCTGGCCCAGCTGTACCAGCGCATCGCCTATGGATGCATCGCCATGCGGGTGGTACTTCATGGTGTGGCCGATGATGTTCGCCACTTTGTTGAAGCGGCCGTCGTCCAGCTCATCCATGGCATGAAGCAGGCGGCGCTGAACGGGTTTCAGCCCGTCAAGTATCTCTGGCACAGCCCTTTCAAGGATCACATACGAGGCGTAATCCAGAAACCAGTTTTCGTACATGCCCGAGAGATGCATGGTTTTATGCATCTCAGCCGAATCGGCATCAGCCTGAACCTCAGGCATATCCTCCGGGTTTATCTCCTCCGGCTGAATACCTTCCTGATCGTTTTTTGTGTTATTCTCATCCATTCTTTATTCTTCCTTCTCCGGTTTTCCGGTAAATATGCGCCATTAATTTTCGGTTTTTACCGGCTTTCTGAAAAAGCGCAGTAAAAGGGTTTCGGTAAGCAGGGTAAGCAGGGCGGCAAGGATAAACCATTTCCACAGCGCCTTTCCCGAACTGCCTTCTGTAATTGCTTTTCCGGCATCTCTGCCGGCGGTCTCCAGGATAGCCATTCCCGGAATTCCGGCGGCAAGTTTTTCGAGCTCACCAACCGGGGCCATGCTAAGATCCGACTCCTTTCTGTTGAAATTGAATGCCAGATATGTGATGCGACTATCGCCGTCCATCAGTTCATAAAACCCGGCGCCGGTAATCTGTCCATTGGTGAAAATATAGTTGCGGCCGTCAATTTTCCGGTATTCGGGGATAAATTCAAAGTCGCCGCTCAGGCTTCTGATCCTGAAAACGCTTTCTCCCTCAGGCCGAGCCGTACCTGTGCCGATGCCCGTATTGTCGCCGGTATAATACATAAACGGCTGAACTTCTTCGCTGAGGAAAGCAATATTCAGCATTAGCGGTACAAACAGCGAGTGGCGCGGTAAGTTCCCCGCTTTGTCGTTCAGCGGCACGGCGCTCAGGTACACTTTGCCCGGTCCTTCCGAAATAACGGTCATCAGCGGGTCGCCGTTCCCGAGGGTAATCAGCGCTTCGCTGTTGCCCCCCGCACCCTGCCTGATGGCAAAGTGTTGCAGGATAACCGGCAGATCGATGTTTTCTTCCGAAAAGGCATTCTTTTCAAACACATCGTGGAATATGCGGTGCCCTGATTTCAGCGAGGAAACCCTTGCCCTTGCCGAGTCAACGCCGACGATAATATCCGAGTTAAATCCGGCAAGCAGTTGGTTAAGGTCATCCGGTTTTGCTGCAAGCGAGGGGAATATCATCAGGCTACCGCCCTGGCTTACAAAGCGTGACAATTCCTGCACGGCACCGCTTGAGATGGTTTTCAGGTTGTTCAGGATAATCAGGCGGTAGGAGGGAAGCGAAGCGTAGTCAACCTGCCTGTCCGATACATTGGTCAGCCGGATGATGGAGTCGAGTCCGAAAACCGGCAGCAGGTATTTGTTGTATTCCTCGTCCTGATTTACCGCAAGTACGGGAATCTGTTCCGAAACGCGGAAGGTGAAGTAGTAATTGTCGTCGAAAGTGACCGGATAGTCGTTGATTTCGACCACCGCCCTGAATATGCCCGCTTTGGGATTGCTGAACGAGAGGTTTACTACGGAACTGCCGCCTGCGGGAATATCAACCGCTGCCACCGCCCGTTGCAGATCGTCAATCATTAGCCTTACGGGAATCTTCTGTACATCGTTTTCCGAATTGTTCCTGATACGGATCTGAAGATCGGCTATCTGATTGATTTTCAACACGGGATTTCCGAACCAGCAGGAATCCACATAGAGGTTTCCGGTCTGTTTAGCCTGGACGGGAATCAGGAAAGTTCTGTAGCCGGCGGTACTGTCGGGCAGTTTCGACAGCATGGTGGTTTTCTGGAAATCAGAGATGATGTAGGCGGTTCCTGAAACGGCCCGCTGCCTCTGAAACAGATCGCGCTGCCGCGAATTGATTTCGGCGAGGGAACGCAGCGACGGGCTCAGGCCTATCTCGCGAACGGACTGGATAAACTCGTCGCGACTGATGTACCGTTGGTGCCGCCCTTCGAAATCGTTGGTGAGCAGCTGAAAGATATCGTCGCCATCGTAAACCGATGCTATGCTGATGGCGTTTGCCTTTGCCTGGTCGAGGCTTCTGCCCTGATCGCCGCCGGTTTCCATACTGAATGAGTTATCCACAAACACGCTTATTGCATTTACGCCGCTGGTTTCAATCTGATTGCCTGAGGGTATGAACGGGCGTGCGAAGGCAAGGGTAAGAAAGGTAATGGTCAGAATCCGGGTAGCCAGAACCAGGTAGTGCAGCAGTTGCGACCGGCGCCGGGTGCGCTGCTGAAACAGATGGAGCAGCCTTACATTACTGAAATAGACCTTTTTGTATTTCCTGAAATTGAACAGGTGAATCGCTATCGGTATCAGTATGGCAAAAAGGCCGAAAAGTATATTGGGATAAATAAATTGCATAGAGATCGGATTCCGGATCCATTATTATCCTTGCAAAATTAAACAAATATGCCATTATATAAAGCATGGATAACGGCCGGCAATAAAAAAAGCCTGCAAGGTATGCTTACCAGCAGGCTTTTAGCTAATTAGAGTTGTTCTAGCAGAAGAGTAGCAATGAATCGTTATATTCCACTTCAACACCCTGCCTGTGGGTTGATTCACGGATGGCCAGTGATTTGAGTATTTCGGCGGAGCTTTCGTCGGGAGCCCTGCCGGCTAGTTCGTTGTAGAGTCGGTGTGAGGAGCGTGCCTTACGCATGGCAATCACAAGTGCTTCAATGTAAGTAGGGTTTTTTCCTTCATTGGCCTGACGACAATCGTAGAGTTCGAGAGACAGGGGGAATCCGCCGGATTCCATTTCAGCAAAGGAGTATCTGATTCTCGACAGGTTTACCATCTGTGCATACTGTTCGCGTGAATACTTTTCGAATAATCGCTTCATTTTATTATTTCGTGCCTGAGCGGACAAACGGGTATAAAGTTCGGCGCAATCCTTTGCCGAGTTAATGGCATAATTCAGCGCTTCATCGAATGTATGGAATGTTTTCATAGCATTGAATATTTTAAAGGTTGATGATATTTTTTTGCTTTTCTTATCTTCCCCGTATCTGTTTCAACGGAGATTATCCGCTTTTTCCACTGGCGTTTCATATATTACTT
>LUZO01000358.1 GCA_001603685.1 Bacteroidales bacterium Bact_23 | reverse complement strand
ATTTAATATATTGATAATTGACCTTTTATATTTTCCCAATCGGCAAAATTCAGGGCAAAAATAGCGGATATTCCCAAGAAACGCACAAAAAAGCCCGGCAGCCTGACTGCTTCGGTTAAAAAACGACCGGATCCGGATGATATTGACTTCCGGAAAAACAGTAATGCATTCAGTGAAACCTGAAAGGAAGAGCGTTTCCCTTTATTCCGTGCCCTTAACCACTTCCCGTTTGAAGTTGTTGAGACGGTAAACGCTCAGTGACGAGTTCTCGTAGCCCCCGCCTTCCTGTTTGAAGAACCTGAAGTCGTTGCTCAGCCCCTGCCTTTTAAAATCAGGCACACAGTTGAGGAAGCCCGGCCCGAAGGTGCTGAGGGCATCCAGGAAATAGGCGGTGAGGTCGTATCCGAGAAAAGCGTAGCGCGACAATTCCGGTTCGCTAACAAAACGCTCCCTGAATTTTTCGACAAAGCGGAGGACTTCCGGGCGGGTATAATCCACAAACCAGGGCGTAAAGAAGTGGGCATTTACATTTTGCAGATAATTGATGTCCATCTCCATATCTTCCCAGTCGGTAAGGCCGACCACCGTCAGGTCATATTTTTCGCGCACATCATTCATTCGCCTCATCAGTGCGGGAATCAGCGCCTTATCGCCGGTAAGCATGAACAACACATTGGGCTGGCCCGCCTTCAGCCTGGCTGTGAGCCCGGCATCCTGTTCCTTGCTGTAATTCACCTCCTGAACCGCTGCGGGATTGCCGGCATGCCTGCGGAGTGAATTCAGGAAAGCCTCTGCCATCAGGGCGTTTTCGGTTCCGTTGCGGCGCATCACCACAAAATTGGCGCCGGAATACTGCCTTACGATGGTACGGGCGGCATTATCGTATCCGGCTGAATTTGAGGGCTGTACCTTAACCACCCACTCATTGTTCTGAATAATTCCGCTGCGTTGCGAAAGCGGATTTATCACCGGAATTTTATTCTTAGCCGCAAAGGAAGCCACCGTTTCAAATCCCTTTGCAAACAGCGGCCCGATAATCAGGTCCATCTTCTGCATTTCAGGATTGGCAAGGATTCGTCTTGTTTTGGTCAGTCCCTCTCCGGCATCGGCGTCATAAACATGGACTTTCACATCCACGCCCCGTTCGGCTGCATCATCGAGCGCAATCAGCGCACCTTCATAAAACTGGATAAAGTCAAGCGAGCGGTACTCCGATGGCTGTTTAAGCCGCATGGGGTCGCCGGTGTAAACGCTGTCGGCCTCTTCGAGCGAAAACGGGATCAGCAGTGCCAGGTTAAACACCCGCTTCTCCGCAGCGCCCGGCCGGCAATCGGCATTGCCCGAAAACGGTGCGGGACGAGCCTCTTCAAAGACCGGCCTGCCCAGAACCACGGAATCGACGCGGGGCGTTTCGTTTTCCTTTTTAGCAGTCACACTCCCCGGACGGGGAATCAGCAGAATGTCATTTTTCTTCAGGGTCGCACCCAATCCGGGGTTGGCCTTCAGGATATCCGCCATCTCAACGCCATAATGGCGTGCAATGCTGTAGAGCGTCTCCTTGCGCTCCACCTGATGCCTGATGTACCCATCACCGGTTTTTGCAGGAGGATCCTGTTTCACCGCAGTTTGCTGCGGCGACTCCGGAACATAAATCTCCTCGCCGGCACGCAGGCCGTTTTCCAGGCCGGGATTTATGCGTACCAGTTCCTCAACGGTAATTCCGTAGGCCAGCGAAATGCCGTAAAGGGTCTCCTGCGGCTGAACCTTGTAAAGCTTATAACCGGGTTTTGCCTCGGCCTGTTTCGGTTCCGGGATAAATACCTTCATCCCTATTCTGAGGGTATCGGTTCCGGGGTTGGCTGCAATCAGCTCCTTAACGGGGATATTATACTGCCGTGAGAGTGCATACCAGGTTTCCTTCGGAGCGATAATATGCTCGGTGCCACCCTGCTTAACCTGTACCGGCTTCTCCTGAGCGGGCTTCACAACCTGCTGTTCCTTGGGCTTTTCAGTTGGTACGGCTGCAGCATTTCCCATTACCGGAACCATGATCACCTCATTGGCGCGCAGCACCTCCGGCATATCGGGATTCGAATTTTTAATCTCCTCAATGGTAACTCCGTAAGCTTTGGAAATGGCGTGAAGCGTCTGTCCCTGCTCCATAAAATGGATGTAGTGCTGCCTGCCCTTGTAGGTTTCGATGATTTCCGATTTGCGAACGGTAGTTTCCTGCGCCTTCAGGCCGGAAACGGCAAGCAGAATCAATAAACTAAGGAACAAAAATCGTTTCAAAGCCATTTTCTCAGTTTTAATTTGCGGAGATTACTCCCATTCTATGGTTGCCGGCGGTTTCGAGCTGATGTCATAAACCACGCGGTTCACGCCCTTAACTTTATTGATGATGTCGTTCGACACCTTTGCCAGAAAATCGTACGGCAGGTGCGACCAGTCAGCCGTCATTCCATCGGTCGATTCAACGGCCCTCAGCGCAATCACATACTCGTAGGTACGCTCGTCGCCCATAACGCCCACCGACCTGACCGGCAGCAGAATGGCTCCGGCCTGCCACACTTTGTCATACAACCCCGTAGATTTCAGGGCATTAACATAAACGGCATCCGCCTCCTGCAGAATCCGCACCTTTTCGGCCGTTACCTCACCCAGCACCCGGATTCCGAGTCCCGGCCCGGGGAAAGGATGACGGTTAAGAATATCAGAATCTATGCCAAGACTGGTTCCCACACGCCTGACCTCATCTTTAAAGAGGCTTTTCAGCGGTTCAACCACTTTCAGCTTCATATAATCGGGCAGGCCGCCCACATTGTGGTGCGATTTTATGGTGGCCGACGGCCCCTTAACCGACACCGACTCAATCACATCGGGATAAATGGTACCCTGCCCCAGCCATTTCACATTGCTGATCAGGTGTGCCTCATGGTCAAAAACATCGATAAAGGTCTTGCCGATGGCTTTGCGCTTCTGTTCGGGATCGGTAATTCCGCGTAGGGCACTCAGGAAACGCTCCGAAGCATCCACTCCCTTCACATTCAGCCCCATATACCTGTACGATTCCAGAACTTTGGTGAATTCATCCTTGCGAAGCAGTCCGTTATCCACGAAGATACAGTGCAGGTTCGGCCCTATTGCCTTGTGAAGCAGAATGGCCGCCACCGATGAATCCACACCGCCCGACAGGCCCAGCACCACCTTGTCGTTGCCCAGTTGCTCCTTCAGGGCGGTAACGGTAGCTTCGGCAAACGAAGCCGGAGTCCACTCCTGATGGCAACCGCAGATATCCACCACAAAATTGCGGATCAGCACCGTTCCCTCGGACGAGTGATACACCTCCGGATGAAACTGAATTCCCCAGGTAGGCTCATTCTCAATCTGATATCCGGCAACTTCCACATCACCGGTGCCTGCAATAACTCTGAAACCGGCGGGCTTCTTCAGAATGGTATCGCCGTGCGACATCCACACCTGGCTGCCGTTGCTTATTCCCTTCATCAGCGGATTGCCGCCATCTATGAAACCGAGGTGGGCACGGCCGTACTCCCTGATTTCCGAGGGCATGACCTCACCGCCGGAGATGTGTGCCAGATGCTGAGCTCCGTAACATACCGCCAGCAGGGGAACCTTCCCCCGGATGGCCGATAAATCGGGAATGGGCGCATCACTGCTGCGCACCGAGTATGGACTGCCCGAAAGAATCACCCCCTTGATCCAGGGTGTGATTTCGGGAATTTTATTGTACGGATGGATCTCGCTGTAAACATTTAACTCCCTCACTCTGCGTGCGATAAGCTGAGTGTACTGGGATCCGAAATCGAGAATAAGAATGGTTTCCTGCATGGGCGCAAAGATAGAAAAAAGCAAGTTGGAATTTTAGTATTCACACAATTGCCGGCGAAGAATTTCAGGTTAAATCTTTTGCCGTTATTTCAGAACAGCCGCTTTCCCCCGTCACCGGTTTCGGCTACATAGAACTGCGGAGTAAGGCCGGTAACAGCCTTGTACTCAGCACCTACCCGGCTGATGAATTCATCCACGGCTTCGTTTTTTACCAGACTTACGGTGCATCCGCCAAAACCTCCTCCCGTCATTCGGGTGCCGATAACGCCATCCTCCTTTACGGCCGCTTCAAACATGGCATCCAGTTCCGGGCCGGTGACTTCATAATCGTCACGCAATGAGTGATGCGAAGCCAGCATTAGTTTGCCAAACGCTTCCACATTCCCCTCTTTCAGATAATCCACAGCCCTGCGGGTCCGGTCAATCTCGGTAACCACATGCCTGGCACGGCGCATAACGGTTTCGTCTTTGATGTGATCCTTCAGCGCCTCAAACTCATCTACCTGAATATCGGCAAGCTGAACAATATTTTTATAGGGTTTCAGGGCATCCACCGCCGCATGACACTCCCTGACACGCTCGTTATACTTGCCGGAGTCCAGCTTGTGCGGGCTGTTGGTGTTGGCAATCACAATCTTAACGCCATCCAGCTTCAGCGGAACCAGTTCGTAATCCAGGGTATCGCAGTTGAGATAAACCGCATGGTCTTTTGCGCCCATCCCCGAAGCAAACTGATCCATAATGCCGCACATTACGCCGGCAAATTCATGCTCGGCTTTCTGAGCCATCTTTACAATCTCCACGCGCGGCAGTCCCACCCCGTACATCTCGTTGATGGCAACTCCGGTAACCACCTCAATGGCTGCGGAGGAGGATAATCCCGCTCCGGGAGGCACATCGCCGTAGAAAAGCATATCGGCACCTTCG
Organism: Bacteroidales bacterium Bact_23; assembly: GCA_001603685.1. Lineage (GTDB taxonomy): Bacteria > Bacteroidota > Bacteroidia > Bacteroidales > Lentimicrobiaceae > Lentimicrobium. The sequence goes on along the minus strand of LUZO01000358.1, from coordinate 17,551 downwards.
GTAAAGCGAATGCCCTTTTTAAGAAATTGCGCAAAAACGCCAATGGGATAGTTAACCCACTCTTTCCCAACTGGTTTATCCAGATTGTCGAGGCTGACTTCCGCTTCGAAATCCATATTGAGTGAGGCAAACATTACCGTTGGCCGTCCGGTTTTGCGTATCAGGCAGTAATTCCCGAAACTCAATGCGCAGGGGAACACAAAACCGCCGTTATAGTCGGTGTGCTCACCGATCAGGTTTACCCGTCCGGGAGCAAAAAATCCGGCCACGGGGCCTTCACCGTATCGTTTAATGAATTCTGATTTTAATTCTGAAACATTCATTGGCCCTTCTGTTTTTATTATGCAATAACAACTTATAAATCAAGGAAATATCCATACAAAACCATAAGATACTGATGGCTTGCCATGCGCCGGTACCGCTTTAGCAGGTTTTGTTTTTACAAAGTTAAGGGAAGTTTCTGAATATTCAGGATAAGCCATTAACAATGAATGTTAAATTGATTAAGCAAAGGAGTTCAACGCCGGCGCCTTCAGTTTTGGTGGGATTATGTGTTTCCGTGTTTCTGTGGCTGCTTTTTCTTTTTGCCACGAATCGAAGATCCCGTGCATACGGGAGGCACAAAAGCACTAAAAGACACAAAACACCTCCATCACTTTAGTGGAATTCTGTGTTTTCGTGTCTTTGTGGCTTCTTCTTTTTTTTTGCCACGAATCGAAGATCCCGTGCATACGGGAGGCACAAAAGCACTAAAAGACACAAAACACATCCATCTCTTTAGTGGAATTCTGTGTTTTCGTGTCTTTGTGGCTGCTTATTTTTTGTGCCACGAATCGAAGATCCCGTGCATACGGGAGGCACAAAAACACTAAAAGACACAAAACACCTCCATCTCTTTAGTGGAATTCTGTGTTTCCGTGTCTTTGTGGCTGCTACTTTTTTGCCACGAATCGAAGATCCCGTGCATTGAGAGCAAAATCCTCCTGACACAATTTTCTTAACACTCCTAACTCTTACCTCTTACCTCTTACCTCTGACCTCTGACTTCCTCCCTCTGACCTCCGTCCTCCCCCCAAACCAAAAAATTACTCCCCAAAAGACTTTTGCATTGAAGAATTGTTATCTTTGAAGTCATCTTTTCAAAAAACCAGGTTATGAAACAACAGATACGCAACTGGGGGGCTGACAAAGAGGGGAAGGAGCTGATATTATGTACCCTTGACAATGAAAAGGGGATTACGGTACAGATTACCAATTACGGCGGAATCATCACTTCGGTAAAAACGCCCGACAGGAAAGGGGGCATTGGTGAAATTGTTCTCGGTTTCGACGAGGCCTCCTCGTATCTGGATGAAAAATACATTGCAAACTGTCCCTATTTCGGCTGTATTACCGGCCGTTATGCCGGGCGTATTGCCGGGGGCAGGTTCAGCATCGACGGCGAGAGCTTTCAGTTGCCCGTAAATAACGGCGGCAATACCCTGCACGGCGGCGTTGAAGGATTTGACAAGAAAACCTGGGACTACCGCAGCATTTCGGGCAGCGGGTTTACCGGCATTGAGCTTGCCTACCGCAGCAGCCATCTGGAAGAGGGTTTTCCCGGCAACCTGGATGTAAAGGTTACCTATATTCTGAACAAATCGGGTGAACTTAGCATTAAATATCTGGCTGCCACCGACCGGCCAACGGTTTTGAACCTTACCAACCACACCTATTTCAACCTAACTGGCGGACCAGGCAATGCCCTGTGCCACCACCTGAAAATATTCAGCAAAAGGCTGATTGAAAGCCGAGAACTGATTCCAACCGGCCACATTGTGGATGTAGCGGGAACTGCTTTCGATTTTTCGGAACCCAAACCGATCCGCAGGGATATGGGCGGGCTGGTCGACGGATTTGACTGCGGTTATCTGTTGCCCGGAATAAAAGGCACCCTCTCCCCTGCTGCCACCCTTTGGGAGCCGGAATCGGGAAGGAAGGTGGAGATCTTTACCGACCAGCCTGATGTGCACATCTATACCGGATATTACATTCCCGAACTGGCGGGGCGAAACGGATGGAGTTACGGCCGTTATGCCGGTGTGGCCATCGAAACGCAGCACCTCCCCAACTCGCCGAACCAGCCCGAATTTCCTTCAACGCGGTTAAACCCCGGCGAGGAATTCGAAAGCACCACCGTATTCCGTTTCGGAACGGAACCCGCAGAATAATAAGAGATTCCGGAATTATTTAAGTCCGAGATAATACGATACCTGATTGGCAACATTTTCGGGGGTAAACCCGAATTTCTCATCCAGCACTTTTGCAGGTGCCGAGTAGCCGAAGTGTTCCAGCCCCCAGACCCTTCCGTTTTCGCCAACCAGACCAGCCAGGGTTACCGGCAGGCCGGCAGTAAGCCCGAAAACAGGCACTCCGGGTAGAATAACCTCCTGCTGATAGGCTTTCGGCTGCTGACGGAACAGGCCTTCGGAGATTACTGAAACGATGCGGATTTTCAGGTTCTTCTGCGATACAAGCAGTTTTGCGCCTTCCACCAGGGTTGACACTTCCGATCCGCTTGCAAGCAGAATCACATCGGGAGTGCCGCTGCAGTCCTGTACGATGTAGGCTCCCTTTTCGGCCCTGAGCGCCGACTGGTACGGCGAAACGCCCTCCGCAACGGGCAAATCAGTGATATTCTGGCGGGAAAGGATCAGTGCGGTGGGGGTATCGCGGTTCTCCATTGCCATCTTCCAGGCTACGGAGGTTTCGTAGGCATCGGCGGGACGCAGGGCAAGCAGGCTCATTTTGCCGTTGTGGTTCTTCATATGCTCCAGCAGCCTGATCTGCGCCTCCTGCTCAACCGGCTGGTGTGTGGGACCATCTTCGCCCACCCTGAAGGCATCGTGCGACCATACATATTTCACCGGCAACCCCATCAGCGCCGACATTCTGATGGCAGGTTTCATATAATCGCTGAAAACGAAAAAGGTACCGCAGGCTGCCCACATTCCGCCATGAAGTGCAATACCGTTGCAAATGGCTGCCATTGTCAGTTCGCTGACGCCAGCCTGCAGGAAAGCCCCGGTAAAATCGCCCTTTGCCAGCGGTTTGGTGTTTTTAAGGAATCCGTCAGTTCTGTCGCTGTTGGCAAGGTCGGCTGAGGAAACAATCATATTTCCCACATTTTTAGCCAGATACGACAATATCTCGGCCGATGCCACACGGCTGGCCACGCCGGGCTTCTGCGTTACGCTGCCGAAATCGAGTTCGGGGAGTTTTCCGGCAAGATAATCCGCAAGTCTTGCCGCAGCTTCAGGATTTTCCGCAGCCCAGCGCTTCTCCGCCTCCTTGCGTTTATGCGCTTCGGCAATCTTCATCTCCCGTGCATTTTTATACAATTCAGCAACATCGGGGAAGATTACAAACGGATTTTCGGGATCTCCGCCAAGGTTCGCCACTGTTTTCTCGAATGAGGCGCCTGCAGCGCTCAGCGGCTGGCCATGGGTGGAATATTTCCGTTCAAAGCTCTGATTGTCAGCGGTAAGTGCACCTTTACCCATTACTGTTTTTCCGATGATAAGGGTAGGCCGCTCCCGCTCCTTCAGTGCCGCATCCAGTGCCGAACGGATGGCTGCGGCGTCGTTGCCGTTTATGGTGATGACATTCCAGCCCCATGATTCATACTTCATGGCGGTATTCTCGCTGGTTACCTCTGAAGTTTCCGTAGAGAGCTGAATATCGTTGCTATCGAAGAACATGATCAGGTTGCTCAGCCCAAGGTGGCCTGCAATTCTGCCCGCTGATTGGGAGATCTCTTCCTGAATACCGCCATCGGAGATAAATGCATAGGTTTTGTGGGCCATCCACTCGCCAAAGCGTGCGCAAAGGAAGCGTTCTGCAATGGCGGCGCCAATGGCCATCACATGCCCCTGCCCCAGCGGGCCGGAGGTGTTCTCCACGCCTCTGGCCTGATCCACCTCGGGATGGCCGGGCGTAACGCTGCCCCACTGCCGGAAGCTCTTCAGATCGTCCATGCCGTAGTTCCCCGAAAGGGCCAGCACCGAATAAAGCATCGGCGACATATGCCCCGGATCGAGGAAAAAGCGGTCGCGCATGTGCCAGGTCATATCCGAAGGATCGTAACGCAGGTATTCGGTGTAGAGAATGTGGATGAAATCGGCGCCTCCCATGGCTCCGCCGGGATGGCCCGATTTTGCCTTTTCAACCATCGCCGCCGATAAAATGCGGATGTTGTCCGCTGCCCTGACAGAAATATCCTTGCTCATATGACTCAGTAATTCAATTGGTTAATATTGAAATTCCACAACTTTTCGCGATGACAAACTTACATCATTCAGGCCAAATCAGGCAAATTATGTTATGAACAAAGCGGAAAACATTCCGTTAATAATGCAGTTTACAACTGATTATCAGCAACTTTAACCATTTTAAAATATTGAAAACGGCAATCCGGTCAGCACATCTGCCCTGTGCAGTTTCAAGATTCTTGCCGACCTGTTTTCCGGCCGATTACTTTTCAGGGGTGAAAATGGCAGCCCAACCGCCGCCCGGGGCAAGCTCCAGGATCAGGTGATCGCCGGAGACAACCGGTTTGGTCTCAATCAGATAGTCTTCCGCATTTTTATCCGCATTCGGGCCGTCGCGGAAGATGGTTGCCTTATGTTTTCCCTCTCCTAGAAAATTGAGGCCGATGGAGAATTTACGCGGATTCCAGCCGGTCATGGCGCCAAGGTACCAGGTATCGCCTTTCCGGCGGGCCGTTACGATGTACTCCCCAACTTCGGCTTCCAGAACGCAGGTTTCATCCCAGGTTACCGGAATCTGCGAGATGAAGCCGGGTACCTGCGGTTCACGCCGGTAAAGCGATGGCAGGTCGCACAGCATCTGCAACGGGCTTTCGTAAACCACATACATGGCCACCTGATGGCTTCGGGTGCCCAGACTCTCCGGATGGTCGAAGCTGATGCAGAAATCGGCCTTTTGCGCATTTCTCATGGCGCCGGGGGTATAATCCATCGGGCCGGCTACCATGCGGATAAAGGGCAGGGTAACATTGTGCCCGGGTGACGCAAAATCGCTCCACTTGTTGTTTTCGTTGCCGGCAACCCCTTCGTAGGTAAGCACATTGGGATAACGGCCACTCAGCCCCGCCGGCTTGAACGACCCGTGAAAATCAACCAGCAGATGGTTTTCGGCAGCCACCTGTGCAATCTTTTCGTATGAATTTACCATTCCCTGGTCGGCGCGCTGCATGAAATCCACTTTTATCCCCTTAACACCCCATTCACGGTAGGTGGAGAGTATCTTCTCCTCATTTCCGTTCAGCGGATGCCACAACAGCCAGAGGATAATGCCCACATTCTTGCTTTTTCCGTATGAGATCAATTCCGGAAGATCGATTTCAGGCCTGGTTTTCAGCACATTTGTGGTACTCTCAGACCAACCTTCATCCAGAATCACATACTCAAGCCCGTAGTACGAAGCAAAATCAATATAATATTTATAGGTGTCGGTGTTGATGCCCGTGCGGAAGTTCACACCGGTAAGGTTGTTGCTGTTGTACCAGTCCCATGCCACCTTCCCCGGCCGTATCCAAGCGGTTTCCTCAAGCCGGCAATCGTCCGAAAGGCCGTTAACAAGGTCGTTTTCGGCCAGTTTCCTGTCGTCGTCGGTTACTACAAACAAGCGCCAGGGGAATGAGCGGGTCCCCTCCGAGTAGGCTATAAATCCGGCGGTTTCATCAATTACCTCGGTGCGGTCGGAAGTGCCGTTTTTCGGCGAAGTTGCCAGCACCACTTCCGGAAACTTTGCCCTGAAGCGGACTTGTTCCGCCTTTTCGAGGAAGGCGTTCGGGTAATCCGACAGCCCGGCTTCGGTGAACAATACCCTCAGCTTGCCCGGCGCGGTGAACAATACCGGCAGCGAACAGAATTCGCCTGCGGGGATACTGTCGGCAGCCACATGCTGATAAAGCCTTTCGTAGTGGGAATAGAGGCTGTTTTCGCGCGGGAAGTGAACCCCGGTGCCTTCAGGAAAATCAAGGCTGAAGTCCTCCTTTCGTATCTTCAGCGGCTTCCTGACAGAGGTATGGAAGCGGTAGGCCACACCGTCGTTATACACCCGGAACTCTACCGCAAAATTGCTGCCGTATCGCAGTTCCATCCTGTTGTAGGGATGGATGCTGTGGCTGAATTTAACCGGCACCACCGGTGTGGTCTCCGTAATTCCGCTGCCGGTAACGATTTTCGGCTTTGTCCCTTTTGCGGGAAACAACTGCCCCTGCAACAGCTCCAGCCCGGCCGGGTCAGCGGAAAAAGCCGGCTTTCCGTCGTAGGTAACGGAAAATGAAAGCGCTTTATTGGGCTCTATCTGCAACACCAGCCGGCCATCGGGCGAAGAAAGCTTCTGCTGGGCAGCAAGCTTATCCGGATTGATGACGCCCCACATCAGGGCTGCAATAAACACGGCAACAAATTTCCGAAAAGTTCTCATAACCGGAATTTTTAAGAGGTTTGGCATTTATTTTTCAGTTTCAAATGTAGCAAAATCTCCCGAAACCCGGAAAAGCCGGCAGGAATATCTCTCCTGAATGAGAAATCCGAATACCATCAGACTGGTTATCAATGCAGGAAAGCAGCAAAGCAAAAGTTGTGTTAAATTTAATCGGATATACTTGTCCGATTAAAGAATTATCATAGATTTGCAACACGACAAATCGTTGCATTATGTTTTCAAAAGCGTGCGAATACGCCATCAGGGCGAGCATTTTCATAGCGGGCAAATCGCTTGGCGATGAGCGCACTTATCTGAATGAGATTGCTGCGGAGATTGAATCGCCGGTTAGTTTCACCTCCAAAATCCTGCAAAAGCTGGTAAAGTCGGGTCTGATAACTTCGGTAAGGGGCCAGGGCGGCGGCTTTTCAATGAGCAATGAGCAGATGGCCGGGCATACGGTGGCCGATATCGTGCATGCCATCGGCGACGACTCCATCTTCACCGGCTGCGGACTTGGGCTTAAGTACTGTTCGCCGGAGAAGCCCTGCCCCATTCACAGGGACTTTGAGGCCATCCGGAACGGACTCAGGCAGTTGATGGAAACGACCACCATCAAAGAACTGGCGCTGGATCTGAAGGATGGAAACACCTTCCTGCGAAGGCCGGAAGAAAAGTAATCAGGTGGTTTGCAGTGCTTTGTCGAAAACCATCATCTTGTTTTAAAAATACAAATCACCCTGCCGGAAACGGCCGGGCCAGGCATAAAAAGCAAGTCAGGATAAAGTCCTGTTTTGAACACAACCCAATTATTACTAACTAAATCATAACTATATGAAGAAAGAAAAACAACTCTGGATTGGCTTTGCGCTTGTTGTCCTGATATCGTTCGGTGTATTGGGCTACTATGGCTACGAGATATATCAGCAGGCTCCTCCCGTTCCTGTGAAGGTGGTCACCACCGATGGCACGGTGCTGTTCACCGGGCAGGATATCAGGGACGGGCAAAATGTGTGGCAGAGTATGGGTGGCCAGGAAGTTGGCACCGTATGGGGCCACGGCGCCTATGTGGCTCCCGACTGGTCGGCCGACTGGCTGCACCGCGAAGCGATGTACATTCTGAACAAGTGGTCGCAAAGTGATTTCGGCCACGATTACGACAACCTTGGCGACGAGCAGAAAGCGGCGCTCGACATCAGGCTGCAGAACGAGCTGAGGAAAAACACCTATGATGCCGCAAGCGGCAACCTCACCGTTTCGCCCCTGCGCGCCGAAGCCATTGAAAACCTGAGCCGTTACTACCAGGGTCTTTTTATGGACAACCCTGATTTTCAGAAACTCAGAAACGCCTATGCCATTCCTGAGAACGCCATAAAGGATGCGGACAGAATGCATAAGATGAACACCTTTTTCTTCTGGGCTGCCTGGGCATGCATCACCGAAAGGCCGGGACATACCATTACCTATACCCACAACTGGCCCCCCGATGAGATTGTGGGCAACAAACCCACCGGCGACCTGGTGCTCTGGACCGGATTCAGCGTCATTATGCTGCTGATCGGCATTGGCATTCTGGTATTCTACCACGCCAGAACCATTCAGGGCGATGAGATTGAGAAGCCGGTTGAGGATCCGCTGATGCGCCAGAACATCACCCCTTCCATGAGGGCGGTTGAAAAGTATTTCTGGATTGTGAACTTCCTGATTCTGCTGCAGGTGGTGATGGGCATCGTTACCGCACACTACGGCGTGGAAGGCGACGGGCTATACGGCCTGCCGCTCGACAAATTCCTGCCTTATGCCATTTCGCGCACCTGGCATGTACAGCTCGCCATCTTCTGGATTGCCACTGCCTGGCTTGCCACCGGACTTTACATCGCACCGGCCGTAGCCGGATATGACCCCAAATTCCAGAAACTGGGCGTAAACTTCCTGTTTATCGCCCTGCTGGTGATTGTACTGGGTTCCATGGCCGGACACTGGATGGGAGTTATGCAGAAGCTCGGGCTGGTCAGCAACTTCTGGTTTGGCCATCAGGGCTATGAATATGTGGATCTCGGCCGTTTCTGGCAGTTGTTCCTGTTTGTCGGGCTTATCCTCTGGCTGATTCTGATGGTCAGGCCGCTGCTTTCCATCTTCAAACGCAAATCGGAAGAGAAAAACCTGCTTATCCTCTTCCTGATCGCCTCGGCGGCCATTGCCCTGTTCTACGGCGCCGGCCTTATGTGGGGAAGGCAGACCAACCTTGCCGTAGCCGAATACTGGCGCTGGTGGGTGGTTCACCTCTGGGTGGAAGGCTTCTTTGAAGTGTTTGCTACCGTTGTGGCCGCATTCCTCTTTGTCAGGATGGGGCTGCTTCGCACCAAAACCGCCACTTCGAGCGTGCTGTTTGCCACCATCATCTTCCTTTCAGGGGGTATCCTCGGTACTTTCCACCATCTCTACTTCACCGGAACCCCCACCGCGGTAATGGCGCTGGGAGCCACCTTCAGCGCCCTGGAAGTGGTGCCGCTGGTGCTGATCGGGTTTGAAGCGTTCCACAACTACCGCCTTTCGAAAGCCACAGCCTGGCTGCGCGATTACAAATGGCCCATCTACAGCCTGCTTTCGGTTGCCTTCTGGAACTTCCTGGGCGCCGGAATCTTCGGCTTTGTCATCAATCCGCCCATTGCACTTTACTATATGCAGGGACTGAACACCACCCCGGTTCACGGCCATGCGGCGCTCTTCGGCGTATATGGCATGCTTGGCATCGGGCTGATGCTCTTTGTACTGCGCAGTTTATACCGCCAGCAGGTGTGGAATGAGAAACTGCTGAGCTTCGCATTCTGGGCCATCAACATCGGACTTCTGCTGATGATCTTCCTGAGCATTCTGCCGGTAGGCTTTATGCAGACCGTTGCCAGCGTAAACGAAGGAATGTGGTATGCCCGCTCAGCTGAGTTTATGCAGCAGCCTATCCTCAATACCTTCCGCTGGCTGAGGATTGTCGGCGATACCGTATTTGCTGTGGGTGCCCTGGCGCTGTTCTGGTTTGTGTTTACCCTCTCATTCCAGAAAAAGGCGAGATAAATTTCCGGGCACTGCTTTAAAAGAATCGTCCCTGCCACAACACTTCACCGGTTGAGGCAGGGACGGTTTGTTTTCCGGGTAATCCGGAAAGTATTGTTCCGGTATATTTTTCCAACCTGCATTACTTCTTTTTCATCAGATAATCGGCAACAGCCTGATAGGCAGGCAGCGAAGTGGCATCGTTTGCAGCATTTCCGGCTACGGGATGGGAGGCCAGCCTTACAATCACCATTTCGGCGGCCGGATCGATGTAGATGGCCTGGCCATGAACGCCGCGGCCGCTGAAAGCGCCGTTTTCGTTGCCGGTAATCCACCACATATTCCGGTACGACCAGCCCTGCAACTGGCTGTATCCCGCCTTTGCGAACGCTTCCTTGCTTCCGCCCTTCCGGATATCCTCCACCGCTTCGGCGGGAAATATCTGCCTGCCCTGCCATTTACCCTCATTTCTGATCAGTTCGCCAAAACGGGCAAGGTCCCTGAGGCTGGCATTCAGGCCGCCTCCGGCATAGGGTGTTCCCAGGCCGTCAACCTGGTAATAGGCGTCCTGCTCCATACCAATCCGGCTCCAGATTCTCTCCGACAGCAGATCGGCAACCGATTTTCCGGTAGCGCGCGAAATAATCCATCCCAGCGCATCGGTATTTACGGTTTTATATCCGAAAGCTGCGCCATGCTCTCCATCTTTCTGAACCGTTTCCAGATAGGCGTAATAGCCGTCGGGGCCGGTGTAGCCTTCGGGTTTGGGGAACGGGTTACCGGCAGCCGAGTACTGCCAGACCTCAGCATTGGGGTTGGCATAATCCTCGGAGTATTTCAGTCCGGTGGTCATATCCATCACCTGGCGGACGGTGGCATCGCCAAAAGCGGAGTTTGCCAGCTCGGGAACATACTCCGTTACCGGCTTATTTTCGTCAATTACCCCTTCAACCACCAGAATGGATGCCAGGGTTCCGGTAAAGGATTTGGTGAGCGACATCACCGCATGCACCCTTTCCGGCTGAAGCTCGCCAAAGTAGCGTTCATAAACGATTTTTCCGCGGTGCATCACCAGAATTCCGTCGGTATAGTTTGCCCAGAGCGATGCCTCCCAGGTCATGGGATTTTCGGAGCCGGTGGGATAAAAGGCAATCTTGTCGATTTTGCCATCCAGGGCATATTCAAGTCCGGATGGTGCACCCAGTCCCCGCGACACCTGCTTTGTGGGAAGAAATTCGCGCATGTGCGCCACACTCCAGCGCAGGGCAGGAAAGTTAAAAAACGAACCGTCGGAAGCGCGCAGTACCTTATCAGCCGGAGGCGGCGAGCCCTGCATCCAGCCAAAGTTGCGGGGTTCACTCTCTTTGGCCGACAGATACGCCTGCTTCTCCTGAGCATTCAGAAGCGTTACCGTTCCGGATAAAAGAAGTGCAAGTAAACCGGCTTTGCAGTTTCTAAGAAAACTCATGTATTTCATACGAAATGTATTTTGAATTCGTAAATGAACGGACTACAGTATAGCTGACGGGGCAGCTATTTTATCACACGCTTTATCATTAAATTGTCAATGGAAACAATCAATACCCTGTTTGGTTCAGCCAATATTTCCCTATCCCTGGCAGATCAATTTCCCGCAAACCGGCCGGCCCGGCTTCAACATGAAACCAACAACCTGCGGCACGGCTTGCAGGAAATACGGAATTGGCGGCAACACAACTGCCAGACCGTAATTGCTTCAGTACAGTATCAGATAAAGTCGCTGAAATGGTTTCTGAACTCTAGCAATAAGGAATCGTAGCGCTCCTTCAGGCTTTCCGGAATCTTCTGAACCATCTTCATCACTTTCCGCAACCTGAAAGAGTAAGTAATATAAAACACCCCCAGTGAGAAGAAAGAGAATGCGGTGTAAATCACCACGGTAAGCCCGGCAAAAAGCGGATTTATCAGCAGAAACACAGAGAAAATCACACTCAGGATTCCCAGCGCCAGAAGCCAACCCCACTGCCTGCTGCCCAGCGCTTTCAGGTCGGTGGCGAACACCAGTGCGCTGATTGAGAACAACAGCGAAATAAAACCGACATAAATCGCCAGCGCCTCTTTCGAGAGTGAAGGCGAGCCAATCAGGTAAATTCCCAGAATCAGCAGCACGATTCCGTAAGCCATATTCCAGCCCCAGTTCCCGGAAGTTCTGATCCCTTCAACCGAAAGAATCAGGTGAGATATTCCGGCAATCAGAAAAGTAATGCTGAAAACAATGCTTAATGCGGCGTACGACTCCGCCGGCTTGCTGATTACCCAAAATCCGGTAAGCAGAAATACCACACCCAGAATCAGGTAAAGATACCAGTGCTTCACACAGCTTTTCAAAGCTTTAATGAAATTTTCCATAGCTAGAAGATTTTAAGTTAATGCGTTGATATATTGTTTCAGTCTTTCTTCTATTTCCAAATTTTTCTGTTGTCGCCCTTTCTACGGAAGCCTGTTGGGCGCTGCCTTCGGGTGCCTCAGGCAAAGGGGTATTTGGGTGGCTGAGGCTCTCGAAGCCACCCGACATGCTGCTCTAAAAGCCACCCTGCCCTCACCGAAGCCACCCCGGATCAAATTATATACAACTATCTCAAATTCTGACAGTTCGACAGGATTTAAATTGATTTACGAATGATTTATGACAAAATTTCAGGGAAGTGATAAGATAAAGAAACAAAACCTGGAGAAGCAGCATAACGAGTATGCAAAATAAGGCAGTATGGGTAGAGGGAGGTTTGATGGATTTAGCCAAACACACCTCCGGGTAACCAACGCCCTTCCACAAAGGCATGGTTACCCGGAAATATTAACCAAACAACCAAAAACTTACTATACCAGTCCGGCGAAGCCCATAAAGGCGAGTGAGAGCAGTCCGGCTGTCACCAGTGCGATGGGAACGCCGCGCATACCCTTGGGGATTCCCATCAGTTCCATGTGCTCGCGGATACCGGCAAAAATCACCAGCGCCAGGGTAAAGCCCACCGAGGTTGCAGCGGCAAACACCACACTCTCAAGCAGGTTGAAGTTCTTCTGGATAACCAGAATGGCCACACCCAGTACGGCACAGTTGGTGGTAATCAGCGGGAGGTAGATACCCAGCGCCTGGTAGAGCGACGGGCTTACCTTTTTAAGAATGATTTCAACCATCTGCACCAGGGCGGCAATCACCAGAATATAGCTGATGGTTTGCAGGAAGCCAAGGCCCAGCGGCACCAGCACAAACTGATACACCAGATAGGTAACGATGGTGGCCAGCGTCAGCACAAAGATAACCGCGCCGCCCATTCCGATGGAAGTGGAGAGCTTGTTTGAAACACCGAGAAAGGGGCAAATCCCGAGGAATTGCGCAAACACGATGTTGTTTACAAAGATGGCCGATATGATGATGATAATGTATTCCATAGCTTTTTCTTTTTAAGGTGTAACCGGTGATTATGCTTTGCGCAGTTTGTTAATCAGTGCGATAAGATATCCCAGTGCGATGAATGCACCCGGTGCCAGAACGAAAACGAGGATTCCGTCGCCCTGCATGAACCTGAGGCCGAAGAAGGTGCCGCCGCCGAGTACTTCGCGGATGCTGCCCAGCATCACAAGTGCAAAGGCAAAGCCAAGTCCCATACCCAGCCCGTCGATTACCGAAGAGAAGACATCGTTTTTCGAGGCGAAGGCTTCTGCGCGGCCCAGTACGATACAGTTCACCACAATCAGCGGGATAAAGAGTCCCAGTTGCTCGTGCAGTGCCGGGGCATAGCCGGCCATAAACAGGTCAACTATGGTAACGAAGGATGCGATGATTACGATAAACGCCGGGATGCGGACATTATCGGGAATAAGATTTTTCATCAGCGAAATGGCCAGGTTCGACATCACCAGAACAAAGGTGGTGGCCAGCCCCATTCCCAGCCCGTTGATGGCCGAGGTGGTAACTCCCAGCGTGGGGCAGGTACCCAGCAGAAGCACCAGAACCGGATTGTTTCTGATAAATCCTTTTGTAAAATTCTCTAACTGATTCATTTGGTTCCTCCTTCCTTTTTAACTGCATCGTAAGCGCGCTGAACTCCGTCGCAGAACGCCCTTGAGCTGATGGTTGCAGCGGTGATGGCATCCACCTGTCCGCCGTCCTTTTTCACTTTCAGCTTAAACGACTCCGGATTCTGATTTTTGAACTGCTCCGAAAACTTCGATTTTGCGGCATCCATTTTATCACCCAGTCCGGGAGTTTCAGAGTGTCCCAGCACGGCGGTGTTGTAGATGCTTCCATCGGGCAGAAAGCCCACCATCAGCAGCACATCGCCACCAAATCCCTTTTTGCTGTATGTTTCCACGGCATAGCCGACCACCTCGTCGCCCTGCATGGCTTTGTTGATCACCACGGGATCTCCGCCTTCATCAGGCAACACTTCAACGGTTTCCAGGCGCTCAAAATCGGGAACAACCTGTTTGATGGCCAGCTCTTTCTTCAGCTGACGGGCTTTTTCGATGGGTTCTTTGGTAAGATTATAGACGGCGCCGAGGGCAAATGAGGTAACCAGCGAGATACCCAGCAGTACAAGCGTCATATTCTTGAACGATGATTCCATTTTAGCCATTTTTCACTACCTCCCCGAATCGTTTAGGTTTAAAAGCATTGTTGATCAATGGAACAAAGGCATTCATAATCAGGATGGCGAACGATACCCCTTCGGGATAGGCGCCCCACACCCTGATCATAATGGTGAGCAGCCCCGCTCCCACCCCGAAGACAATCTGCCCCATGGGCGTCATGGGCGAGGTTACCATATCGGTGGCCATAAAGAACACGCCGAGCATCATTCCGCCGGCCAGCAGATGGATAGCCGGATCCACAAAACGGGTGGGGTCCACCAGCCACAGAATTCCCGAGAAGATAACGGCTGATCCGAGGTAGGCAACGGGAATGTGCCAGGTGATGATTTTGCGGATAAGCATATAGGCGGCTCCCAGCAGCAGAGCGATGGCCGATATCTCACCCAGTGATCCGCCCTGAGCGCCAAGCAGGTCATTCAGGTATCCGGGAAACTCGGGCGAAGCCATAATCTCCTGCACCGTTTTGCCGGCATCGAGCCCTTCCTTCAGCACTCCGAGGGTAGTCGGGCCGGTGATGGCATCGGTAATCTGGCTGCCGAAAAGCCCTTTGGGCACCGGCCATGAGGTCATCTGAACGGGAAAAGAGATCAGCAGGAAAACACGGCCGATCAATGCCGGATTGAAAGGATTCTTTCCCAGCCCGCCAAAAGACATTTTTGCGATTCCGATTGAAACGATGGCGCCAATCACCAGTATCCACCAGGGAAGGTTGGCCGGAACATTGAACGCCAGCAGAATCCCCGTAACTACGGCGCTGCCATCGGTAATGGAAACAGGCCCCTTGAGCAGATACTTCTGAATGGTCCACTCAACCAGAAGGCAGGCGGCAACGGAGATGAGAATTACCCTGGCAGCATCCAGTCCGAAGAAATAGACGGAAACGAAGATGGCCGGAATCATGGCGATAACCACGCCATACATGATCGATTTTACGCTTTGCTGCGTATGAATATGGGGTGATCCCGAAACTGTAAGTAAGTTCATATTATTTCTTCCCCCTGTTTCTGATGAGTATTCCGGTTTTGTTTTTGCCTAATCTGAGATAATCGAGCAGCGGACGGCCGGCCGGGCAGGTGTAATGGCATGAACCGCATTCGATGCAATCCATGATTCTTTCCTTTTCGGCGCGTTCAAACAACTGATTTTCCGAGAGCTGTGCCAGCAGAACGGGCTCCAGTCCCATCGGACAAACCGAGATGCAGCGGGCACAGCGGATGCAGTTCAGTGCGGCAGCCCGCTTCGACTCCTCCCCTTTCATAATCAGGATTCCCGAGGTGCCTTTTACCACGGGGATATCCAGCGAGGTGAGGGCTTTTCCCATCATCGGGCCTCCGCTGATCACCTTTCCGGCATCTTCGGGCAGGCCGCCGGCATGATCTATCAGTGTGCTGACGGGCGTTCCGATGCGCACCAGCAGATTCGACGGCTTCTGAACCGTTTTTCCGGTAACGGTAACCACGCGTTCAATCAGCGGCTTGTTTTTCTGAACCGCTTCATAAACCGCCAGCGCGGTTCCCACATTGTTCACCACGCATCCCACCTCAATGGGCAGCTTTCCTGAGGGAACCTCACGGTTGATCACCGCCTTGATCAGCTGTTTTTCACCGCCCTGGGGATATTTCACCTTCAGGGGAACCACCTCAATTCCGCTGAGTTTCGAGCAAATCATGCTCAGGTGTACGATGGCATCCTTCTTGTTCTTTTCAATTCCGATGAATGCCTTGCTCACACCCAGCGCTTTCATCAGGATTTTCACCCCGATTACCATCTCTTCGCCGCGCTCGAGCATCAGGCGGTGGTCGGAGGTGAGGTAGGGCTCACACTCCACGCCATTAATGATCAGATATTCAGCCTTTCGTCCTTCGGGAACCATCAGCTTCACATGCGATGGGAAGGTGGCTCCGCCAAGGCCTACAACCCCCATCTCGTTGATTTTGCGAACAATTTCATCGCGATCGAGGGTGATTTCGTGCTTTATTTCAGGGGTGCGGTCAATTCCATCCTCCCACTCATCGCCGGCCACATCAATGAAGACGGCTTTCCGCCGGTAGCCGGAGGTATCGGTGATATCGTCGATTTTGGTAACCGTTCCCGATACCGACGAATGGACATTGGATGAAATGAAAGACTCTCCCTTTGCAATTACCTGGCCTGTTTTCACTACGGCACCCTTCTCCACAATCACTTTCGAAGGGGCTCCAAGGCTTTGTGAAACAGGGATATATACTTTCGACGGCAACGGGAGAACCTCAATGGGCTTATCGGCAGAAAGCTTATTCTCCTCCGGATGAATTCCGCCAATTTTAAAAGTTTTCAAATTATTTTCCTCCGCGTATTGGTTTATAATTTGTTGACACACAAAATGGAATTAGCCGGCAGTAACCGGTTCGGCTACTTTTTCCGCGTCGGGTTCGCCGGGTTTATCTTTTTTCAGCGGGAAATTGATCTCCAGAATGGATCCGGTGGGGCAAACGGGGGCGCACTTGCGGCAGAGCTTGCATTTCTCAAAATCGATATACGCCAGGTTGTTCACCAGCGTAATGGCATCGTGCGGGCATGCTTTCACACACTTGCCGCAGCCGATGCAGGCCACATCGCAATTCTTTTTGGCTGGCGCACCCTTTTCGGTATTGCGGCATGCGACGAAGATTCTGCGGTTTTTCGGCCCTTTTTTCCTGAGTTCGAAGAGGCTGCGCGGGCAGGCGGTAACACAGGCGCCGCATGCGGTACAGTTCTCTTCGCTCACCACGGGCAAGCCGGTTTCGGGGCTGATATAAAGGGCATCGAACTGGCACGACACCACGCAGTCGCCAAGGCCGAGGCAGCCGTTAGGGCAGCCACTTTCGCCGGATGCGAGGGCGTGTGCAAAGGCACAGGAAGGTGCGCCGTCGTATATCACCTTCTGGGGTGCGTTTATACGGCTTCCGTTGCATCGAAGCACAGCAATCATCGGCGCCTTTTCTTCCGCTTCGAGACCCAAAACCGCAGCAATCTGCTTCATGGTGTCGTTACCGCCCACCGGGCAGCTCAGCTTGGAAAGGTCTTCCGATTTTACAATCTCCTCCGCAAATGCACGGCATCCGGCCAATCCGCATCCCCCGCAGTTGGCTCCGGGAAGTATTTCACTTACGATATCTATCCGGGGATCTTCGATTACTCTGAATTTCTGGGCTACAAAGTAGAGAATTACAGCAGATGCAACTCCGATAGCGCTCAGGGTAAGGACGGCAAATAATACGGTTTCGTTCACTGTCAACTCTTTTAGGTACAATTAATTCCGTGTTCATTTACCTGCTAAAGCAGAACATGGCAAATGTAGCAACAAATGAAGTATTGAACACAATGCACTAAATTACTTAAATATATTGTATAT
>LUZO01000357.1 GCA_001603685.1 Bacteroidales bacterium Bact_23 | reverse complement strand
TTTTAAGGTTGAAGGAATGAAAAAACACCTGAAGCGTTATTTTGTTTCGCCTTTCAGGTTTGTTTTCTCACCGTTGTTTTCTATTACATCCACAATTCTCGCGCCAAACAGCGGGGCAACCTTTTCGGCAAATTTGGCCGAGGGGTGTGAGTCGCCTTTTTTGGCCGAGTACTCTTCCTTCAGGTAGAGGCCGCCTTCGGTTTCAAGGGAATAGAAATCCCAGAGGTAGATGTTGTCGCCGGGAACATCCCATTCATTGATGACCCAGTCGACAAACTCTTTGGCTCTGAGTGCCTCCTCTTCCGGCATATTGTCCGGAACATTGGAAGCGGCAGTCCACAAAATGAATTTGGTGTCGGGGAACTGAAGCAGTTTTTCCCTGATTGCTGCATATTGTGCCTTGTAATTGGCAAGGGTGCGTTCGGGCGAATCAATCTGGGCTGAATCCTTGTCGGCCTTGATGTTGCTTACCGGATAACAGTGCTTGAAGATGATCATGTCATACTCCTTTGTGAGCATCTCAAGGGTAGGTTCTTCCTTAAATGCGGTATTTCCGGCATTTTTCACCCAGATGTTGTAATAATCAAACGGGTAGTTGTTCCAGCCGTAGGGCTGAGCCTTTGGGAAATTCTGCTCGGTGATGTAATAACCGGTTCCGTGTTTTTTGTTGTATTCTGCAAACCACGAGGGAACCGCCTCTTTTTTGCCGAACACCGATTTTACTCCTCCGGTTTCACCTTTCCAGATTACATGGCCGGTGCTGTGGTGGAGGAAAATGATCTTGTATGAAATCTCTTCAGGAACCATATCATCAGTGTTTGAACATCCTGTTAAGAAAAAAGGTAGGGTGAATATTGCCGCAAAGGTTAATATTCTTAATTTTGCTCGAAACATATTGTTGACTTTTTAGTTAATAAAACTTCATTAGTTAAAGCAATAAGAAAACTGTGCAATTCGACTCCCTTTATTATTTCGTATTTCTGGCAATTACATTCCTGCTCTATTATTCGGGCGGATTAAAATATCAGAAGCCGGTATTATTCGTTGCAAGCCTCGCCTTCATTGCCTTCATATCTGCAAAGTTAGTGGTTTTTACGCTACTATTTGTAGTATTAAACTATTTTCTTGGCATTTGGTTGCAACGCAAGATTGACTCTCCGCACCGGGTAACCATTTTCTGGGTCTCCATCGCCCTGAATATCGGGATATTAAGCTTTTACAAGTACATCAATTTCTTGTTTGAGAATATATATTTTCTGATTTCGCTATTCAAACCCGATTCATCAATTCCATATCTTAAACTAATCATCCCCGTCGGGATTTCTTATTACACCTTTCAGGCACTGGGATACATCATCAGAATTAACCGTAGGGCTGAAAAGGCGGTTACTTCGTTCCCGGCATTTGCCAATTATATGATTTTCTTCCCCAAATTCCTGGCAGGCCCTGTTGAACGATCGGGTAACTTCTTCCCTCAAATCAGCGCTCCTGTGCCTTTTGATGAAAAGAATGTTACAGCCGGTTTGCGCCTGTTTTTATGGGGAATGTTCAAAAAGGTGGTGATCGGCAATAACCTGGCCGATCCGGTGAATATGTTGTATGGTAACATCGGTAACTACACCGGTACGCCGCTTCTGATTATCTTCTTCCTTCAGGCCGTCCATCTGTACGCCGATTTTTCGGGGTACACCGATATGGCTCTGGGTGCAGCGCGCCTTTTTGGAATTAAACTTACCGATAACTTCAACCGCCCGTTTTTCTCGCGCAATGTAGGTGAATTCTGGCGGCGGTGGCACATATCGCTCTCATCCTGGTGCAACGATTTTATTTACATGCCGTTCATAATAAAATACCGGCAGATGGGAAACAAGGCTGCGATTTTAGGGATTTTCATTACCTTCTTCGTGATCGGGATCTGGCACGGCGCCAACTGGACCTTTGTGGCAGTTGGTTTGCTGCAGGGAATTGCCATAAGCTATGAGTTTGCCACCAAGAAGAAACGGCTTCAGTATGCGTCCAAAATGTCGCCCGGACTTGTGGCCTTTATCAGCAGAACGCTTACCTATCTGTTTTTCAGCTTTACCCTGATATTCTTTAATTCGCACAACATTCAGGATGCTTTTTATTTTGTTTCACACCTTTTCGCTGATGTTAAAATAAGCCTGAGCGGGAACAGGCTGATTTATGATGCATCCGGATTTATCGTTGCTCTGATTGCATTTGGAGGAGTATTTATTAAGGAGATTATGGAGGAGAGAAAAATTGATGTTTCCGGGTATTTTTTCCGCCGGCCGCGCTGGGTTCGCTGGACCGGCTATTACCTGATGATGGCCATCGTTTTCTATTACAGCGGTGCCGGTGATGCATTTGTTTACCTTCAGTTCTGATAATGTGAGGATTGAGCTATGAAAAAATATATATTGAGAGGTCTGCTGTTTTCAATTCCGCTGTTTATCTATGCAGCATTCATCGTTATTATAGATCCTTATAATTTCATAAACCTTTCGCATGTGATCAGCGATAAGGACAAGTTTACGGTTATACAGCGCACCGATGAGAGCAGCCCGCGCGGGAATATCCTGTGGAAAACCATTGAATTTAAACGCAAACCGGTGGAAAACCTGATTATTGGCGATTCGCAGGGGAAGGATATTGATGTTAATCTGATTCACGAACTTACCGGAGAGGAGTATTACAACTTCTGTTTCCCGGGTGCCAGCTTCAATACCATGTTCGAAACATTCTGGTATGTGGTTAAGTATGTGAAACCCAGAAAAGTATATTTTCAGGTCGCTTTCATGAACTACAATACCTATCGTGAGTACGACCTGTTTCATTTTGCTCAGGATTACTTTGATCATCCGTGGCAGTATTTTACCACCAAAGAGATTTTTATCGATTCGTTTATGAACCTGTTGTGGGTGACAACCCGCAAGCCGATACTCGTCGAGCGGTCATATGAATTTCTGAACGAGAAGGAGTTGCAGGATCTGGCAATGTTCAGATTAAACCTGTTTTTCAAGCACTTCGATTACCCTGAAAAATACAGAAAGGAGTTTGAAAAAATTAAATCATACTGCGACCAGAATGATGTGGAGATGGGATTCATCATTTTGCCGGTATATCAGGGTGTGGATGACCATCTGAAGGAGATTGGCCTTGACGGAGAAAGGAATAGATTTAAGGAGGAAATGAAACATCTGGCCAAAACCTACGACCTTGATCACGAGTCGCCGCTGAAAACCGGCCGGAGTAACTTTTTCGATTATTTCCACCCAAGGCACCAGATTGTCGATTCGCTGGTAACCCGGCTTTGGGCAAAGGATGGGCTGATTAACGAAAACAGGGAACTGTAGTCCGTTTTACATTAAAAAAAAGCAGTGCGGTATCTGTTGCCACACTGCTTTTTTTGTTAACCGGCCTGGAAATGCAGCCGGTGTGCAGATCAGAACTTCGATCTCTTACCTGCAGCGTTGAAACTCAGCTTGGTATCGAATCTCACCTTCTGAGGTACTTTATGCGAGGCGAGATTCTTGGCGCAATGCTCTCTGATCTCCTCCCCGGTGAATTTTGACATATTTTCCTCGCTCACCACAACGGTTGCAATCAGGGCTTCACCTTCCACATCATCCTCTTCGGCGGTTATCAGGCAGTCGATAACCCCCGGATAGCCAACGATTACCGCCTCTATCTCCTTGGGGCTGATTCTGATTCCTCTTACCTTGATGATCTCTTTGGCACGGGTCTGCATAAAGATGTATCCTTCGTCGTCAACGGTGGCAAGGTCGCCGGTATAGAGCCAGCCGTTCCGGATGGCAGCCGCCGTTCCTTCGGGATCCTTGAAGTAACCGGCCATGATGTTGTCGCCCCGGGCAATTATTTCTCCGACTTCTCCGGGTTTTACCAGATCGCCGTTTTCATTTACCACTTTCAGGGTTACATCGGGTATTCCCCGGCCAAGCGACCCCAGTTTTGCGGGCAGGAGTTCCGGTGGCAGATACGAGAGCCGGGCGGTAGCCTCTGTCTGGCCGTACATCACAATGAATTTGATATCAGGGAAAGCCTCCAGAAACTCCGAAATAAAAGCGGTGTGCAGTTTGCCGCCCGCCTGGGTAACATAACGCAGCGTCTTGAATTTCGTATTCTTGAAATCCTTCGTCTTGCGCAGCAAAATCTGGAAATGGCTCGGAACGCCGGCAAATCCCGTACAGTTGTATCTGTTCAGGTCGTCTATAACGCTTCCGATGAACATAAAGGAGTTGTTCATGTGAACAGCGCCGCCCACCCTGAGGTGTGTATGGAGCAATGACAGCCCGTAACAGTAGTAAAATGGCATCACCACTTCGATGATATCATCTTTGGTGAGTTTAAGATACTCTACAATTGAGTTGGTATTGGCAATGATGTTGCGGTGGGTAATCATTACTCCCTTCTGATCGCCGGTTGAGCCCGAGGTGAAGATGAGTTCGGCCAGTCTATGCCCGTCGAAATCCGGCTCAGGATATTCAATGTCTTCCGGAACATCCGCCCTGCACCATTCTTCTACAGTGGAATCGTCGTAAACGGTGAAATTATAATCCTTGAAGCGTTGTTGATACCTTTTGCTGATAAATGCCAGCGTGGATCCCGTTTTTGCAAGGACCTTGTCAAGATTTTCCAGCTCAATTGCGGGATTCAGGGGCACACAAATGTTGCCCGATTTCATCAGCGCAAGATAAACGGTGATAAAAAATACCGAATTTTCAGCCAGGATAATAACATAATTGTTTTCGCCATGTGCCTTTTTAAACCGGCCTGCGGTTTTTAGCGATCTTCCGGAAAGATCGGGATAATTTATCGGTTCCTTCCCTACAACCGCCTCTTTTTCAAGTCCTGATGTATGTTCAAAGAAATAATCAAAAACATTCATAGCC
>LUZO01000356.1 GCA_001603685.1 Bacteroidales bacterium Bact_23 | reverse complement strand
GGATGAATGTATATGATATTTTTTTTTCTTATAACAACAAACCGGCAGCTTAAAAACAATTCCCTTTAAAGAGGTTTAACCGCATTACCACCGGGCCTGAATGAAACATTATTGCGGTTATGCCTGCGGGAGTCTTCCCTTCAACTGCAGGTGTTCCATACTTTTTCCTGCCAGCATTTTTTCACCGGCAATTTTAAAGCCCAGCTTCAGGTAAAGCCTCTTCGCGTCGGGATTGTCCCTGTCAACCAGCAGACCGAGGGTCTCACCCCTGCGATTTACGAACTCGTCAATTAAAAACTGAAACAGTTTTGTACCCGTTCCCCTTCCCTGCTGATCCGGTGCCACAGCTATCGAATCAATGTAAAATTCTCCGGCCTGTGTTTCATCCTCCGGATTAAAGTCCCTGTGAAACAACTCCGCAATTCTGGCCGCCACCGGTTTCCTCAGTTCATGCAATGCGGCTCCGTCGTAAACAATGGCTGCAGCCACGATCCGCCCTTCCAACCCGGCAACCCAGCAGTTTTCATAAGAGTACTGATTGTTTTTTTCGCGGATCAACCATTCAAGCAACTGTACAGCCTTTTCGCGCGACTCCTCGCCGATAAAACTGTAAAAAATCTCCTCCATCGCTAGAATCACCAGTGATGCAATGGTTCCGGACTCTTCAGGTTTTGCCTTTCTGATCAGCATTTTACTGTATTTGAAATTAGTTCTGAATGATTTTGCGATTAGTGTATTCTCGTGTTCTTCAGGGCAAAATTAGAGAAAATCAGTTAAGAAGATGATTGATTTAACCTGCAGCATTTGATGGATAAAAAAGCTGAGAATGGTTGAAATGACATGGCCAATAAT
>LUZO01000355.1 GCA_001603685.1 Bacteroidales bacterium Bact_23 | reverse complement strand
TTTTGATCTTTTTCCAGAGCGTACAACAAGTGTGCGCTGCAGCTCATGCAGGGCACACACATCCACTTTACGCATAGAATAAATATGCTGCGTTTCGGGCTAATGGCATACTCCTTTTAATGTACAGCTAATCAACCAGATAGATAAAGATGATTGCATTCAACCTGCCGGTTCACGGGCAAATACAGGATTTTAATTCACAGGTTGAAAAACAGCGTCTATAATCTTCCACTGCATCTCACCCGGCCAGCACTCCGCACAGATGGAACAGCAGTCTGGCGCCCACATTCTCATCCCAGCCATTGTCGCTTGCCGATACTTCGCACATATCGAAGCCGATGATCTCACGGCCGCTTGCTTTCAGGGTATTCAGCAGGTAAATAAGCTCTTCGTACTCCAGCCCTCCGGGAACAGGTGTGCCGGTGTTCGGGCACAATGACGGATTGAGGCCGTCAATGTCGAGGCTGATGTGTACTTTTTGTGGCAGACGGTCAATTATATCCCTGCTGATTGCATCCCAGTTTTCGCCCTTAAACAAACGGTTCCTGACCGAGCGGTCGGTGAAAACGGAAATCCTTGCCGGGCGCTCCTTTGCATAGCGGTGCTCCTGTTCGCAGAAGTCGCGGATGCCAACCTGCACCAGTTTTGCTCCGGGGATCCGCTCCATGGCATTGTAGAAGATTGAGGCGTGCGAATAGGTGAAACCTTCGTACGCTTCGCGCAGGTCCATGTGCGCATCTATGTGCAGTATGCCAAAATCCCGGTAAAGATCGCCCTGCAATTGCAGGTATCCCAGCGGTACGCTGTGGTCGCCGCCGATCAGACCGACCAGCTTCCCCTGCCCTTTCCAGTATGCCGCCCGCTCCTTCACCCATCGGTTCATCTCATCGCAGGCATGGTTCACTTTCGAAAGGCGGTCGGACAGAACCGCGTTCTCCTCAATTATCTCACCCTCTTCGAGGGCGGCAATAATGTCGCCGGCAAAATCCTTTGCCCGCTTACCCAGCTCAACCAGTTCGGCCGGACATGAATCCAGAAAAATACCACGCTTCCACAGCTCAGGGAAGTCCTGATGATACAAATCAACCTGTCCGGAAGCGGTTTTTATGGCATCCGGCCCTTCGCCCGTACCCGATCCGAAACTGACCGTTACTTCCCAGGGAACGGGAATAATGATTATATCGGCATGTTCAGCGGTAAACGGCAGGCCAAACAATCCGCCATCGGCGACAGCCGGGGCATTGGGATCGAAACTGTCAATGATTTCCTGTTTTGTCATAAGCCGGATAATGTTGCGATTCTCCGCAAAGATACGCATTCCCGGCTAAAGGGACGGCAAAATGGCGCTTCATAAAAACCGGGCATAAACCTTCAGCCAGTATTTAGCCGGCGGCCAATACCGGATTTTTGCTAATTTCGCACAATTTTAAATTCGGGCAATGAGGACAATTCTTCTGCTGATTGCATCATGACCTTCGCCTGGTACGGGCATCTGAAGTTCAAGGAAACGGCACTCTGGAAAGTAATTCTGGTAAGCTGGGGAATAGCGCTTTTTGAGTATATGCTGATGGTTCCCGCCAACCGCATCGGCCATGGCACCTTCTCGGTTGCCCAGCTTAAAACCATTCAGGAGGTTATTACGCTGATTGTGTTCGGCGCCTTTTCGGTGCTTTTTCTGAAAGAGCCGCTGAAGTGGAATTATCTTGTAGGCTTCGGCTTTATCGTTGCGGCCGTATTTTTTATCTTTAAAGAGTGGTAAGCTGCAGAATTGCAGAGGATTAGCGGTTTTCAGGCCGGCAATCCGGCATTAAACCGGCTCATCGGCAATTATTTACCTCTTCCCTGAATTACAATGAGAACGGTATAAATCAGTATCTTCAGGTCCATTGCCAGGGACATGTTCTCGATATAGAGGATGTCGAATTTCAGGCGTTCCACCATCTGATCCACATTTTCGGCATAACCGTACTTAACCTGCCCCCATGAAGTAATTCCTGGTTTTACCTTTTGAAGCAGGCGGTAATGCGGGGCGCGCTCAACAATCTGGTCGATAAAGAACTGGCGTTCAGGCCTTGGGCCTACCAGCGACATATCGCCTTTAAGCACCGACCAGAACTGAGGGATTTCGTCGAGGCGCACCTTGCGCAGGAATCGTCCCAACGGTGTGATGCGCGGATCGTGTTTTGAAGATAGCTGAGGAACACCGCTTTTCTCGGCATCCACATACATACTCCTGAATTTGTGCATCATGAAGGGCTTTCCATGCTGTCCGATGCGCTCCTGGCTGTAGAAAACAGGCCCTTTTGAAGTGAGTTTGATGGCAACGGCGATTACTACATATAAAGGAATAAGAATTATCATCGCGATGATCGAAACCACAATATCCATAATTCGCTTGAGCGATTGTTGCCATGCAGGCATCAGATCGGGCGAGATCTGCAAAAGCGGGGCATGGAAAATTGAAGTGGATTTAAGGGTGCCCAACAGATAGTCCTGCATATCGGGGATCACCTTAATGACCACATTGCTCTCTTCGACTTCCGTGATGATCTGTTCAATGGTCTTTACCTCTGAACGCTCAATTGCTATCACAACTTCTTCCACATCGTATTCTTTTATAATTTGTTTTAAATCACCGATATGACCGAGATGCTTCAGGAATTTCTCGAGTTTATAGTCTTTGTAGGGTGCCGCATTCACAAAACCCACAAAGCGGTTTCCGCTCGATTTTTCCTGTTTTTCGATCTCGTTGTATATTGAAATGGCATTACCGTTGCTCCCCACAATTATGGTGTTGAAACCAATGATTTTGTGGTGGATTTTGTAAGCGGTAATTGAAGTAAGAATCAACCTGAAAAGATAGGTTGGAATAAAATGAAGGGTGAAAAGCACCAGAATGGACTGGTAGTAATTCTTGTACGAAACGATGGTATCGTCGAGCAGCAGGGCAAAGAAGAGGATGATGACACCGATGATGGTAATCAGCAGGGTTTGTCCGAGTTCCTTAAGGCGCGATTTGCGGTAAATTCTCCGGTAAGTGCCCATCATAATGTAGAGGCACAGCCAGAAGAGCGGAATAAATATCAACCCGTAGAGCAGGTTCGGGTCGCGGTAGATCACATCCGGATAATCGAAAACATTGGGGTCGGCCGAATATTTACGGTAAACAAAAAAAGCACTCCAGGCCAGAAAGGCTGCGAGCATATCCGCAATTACATAACGGGCGACCTGTAGCTTTCTATTCATTCCGGAATCTTAAAAGTGAATTAGTTTCAGATTATCAATAAGAATATCAGCCTTTTGCAGGCCTGCATCCGTCTGCGCCCCAAAGAAAATCCTGAAATCGGTAGCATTCGGGGTATCATATTTGGGAACGGTAAGGTTCACATACACTTTATTCCACTCATTGCTTTTGTTGAGGATAAGCAATGGACGCTGCACCCTGATTCCGGTAGCAAGGTAGATTACACCGACTACCAGCGAATTTTCGGTTTTATAGTTCATCTCCAGAAACACTTCAGAACCTGCCGCCGGAAAATCGTAACTCTCCTTGCTGACAGCTTCGAATATGGCCGTATCGGAATTCAGGCGAACCAGTGCCGAAAACTCGCCCGCTTCGCCCGGATAGGTAAAACACAACTCCGGATCGCCGGTCCTTTGCAGCTTTACGGAGCTTTTTCTGGTTGTATCCAGCGACATGACTCCGGCTTCGAATGATTCCAGCCACGGAAACTTCACATTCGACCGGTAGGTGGTAACCACATTCTTTACCTCAATTACACTGTCGCGTACCAGCTTTAGCTGCCTTGTCACCGGATTGAAAAACGGATAGATGGCTCTGGTATTTGAAATGCCGTTCAGCTTAATGCCCGGCCTGATGGTAATTTTCGTATCGCCTTCATCCAGAATGGGAACGGTTGCCGGAAGTTCAAAGGCACCAATCAGGGATTCGTTGACATAAATCCAGGCATCGGTAATTTTATGCGATGCCGTTCCCTGTTCGTAACCGGTCTGGAGATCGATCTTTTCAATAAAAAGGTAGGAAGGCACCAGCGAATCGTCATCCTGCTTATTGCAGGAAGCGGTAATTGCCACAATAGCAATTACTAAGAGGAGATGTTTTAAAAAAGTAATTTTTTCCGTCATAAATACCCGGTTTCCGCTGGCATGTCCTTTTGCTGGGATAAACGCTCCCATCAAAATATTATCTGTCTCTT
>LUZO01000354.1 GCA_001603685.1 Bacteroidales bacterium Bact_23 | reverse complement strand
AATACTGAGACTGGTATTTATACTCCTTTATTTTCAATTAGTCCTTCACCTGTATTTGGTATGAGTGACCCTTTTGGACTAGAATTTTCCCCTGACTCGAAATTGCTCTATTGCTGTTTTCCACATACCAGCCTTGAGCATACGCCTATCTATCAGTATGATGCACAACAAGCAGATTCTATATTATTCAGAGATTCTGAACTGTTAATAGGATATGGTATTGGAAGTGCTCTTCAGACCGCTCCTGATAACAAAATTTACGGAGGGATTATTGATAGAACAAAAATAAGTGTTATTCAAAACCCAAATGGAAGAGGTGATTTATGCAATTACAGCTTTCAGTCCGTTGACTTAGAAGATAAGAAGATGGGCTTAACACTCCCCCAAATGATCCAAAAATACTTCGCTTACTTTAATGTCCAACACTTGTGCGCCAACCAACCGGTTGAATTCACTTCCAATATCTGGCCACTGCCTGATAGCGTTTACTGGAACTTCGGGGATGCAGCTTCTGGGAGTTTAGATACTTCAACCCTGATTAACCCGGCACATGTTTATAATTCACCGGGCAATTACCAGGTGACGCTTATTGCCTACTGGCCCGGTGACAGGTCTGATACTACCATAAAGAATATTACTGTGGGCCAACCTCCCGATCCTTCACTTGGCGGGAATAAGGAAATATGCATTGGTGGATCTGCCACACTTACTTCTGCTCCTTTTGAGAGTTATCAATGGATAACAGGTGAAACCTCACAATCTATTATTGTGTCTGATACAGGAGTTTACTGGGTGGATGTCACAAACGCCGAAGGTTGTATTGGCAGGGATTCCGTGAGGGTTGATTATTACGCTCCACCAGTATTAAATACCGACAACCTTGTTATTTCCCCAACCACCTGCGGAGGCAGTACCGGCGCCATACGCGGGCTATCGGTAAGCGGTACCGAACCCATAACCCTTGAATGGAAAAACAATGCCGGAACGGTAATATCAAACGAAGAAGATATTTTTAACCTTCCCGTCGGCAACTACTACCTGTGGGCTGCCGATGGCAATGGCTGTACCAATCAGATAGCACAATACACCATCCTCGATGCCGGCGATGTACTGATTGATTCTGTTTCATATTCCGGCTCTTACTGTGGCCTGAACAATGGCAGCATTAATGTAACCGCCGTCAGCGGATTGAGCGATATGCTGGAGTATTCCATCGACAACGGCAATTCGTGGATTGGGAATGAAGGTGACTTTACCGGACTTGCTCCGGGAACCTACCATATTCGCGTTCAGGTGCCCGACGGTTCGGGTTGTCAGGCGGTTTTTGCCGAAAACCCCGTCGTTATTGAGGATTTCCCCGGGCCACAGGCCGGTGCTGAATCACTGCCGGCAAGCGGCAGCAATGCCAACGGCAGCATTACCATTACAGCCACCGGATTTGGAACCCTGAGCTACAGCCTGAATGGAGGAACTCCGCAAAGTACAGGCGAGTTCACCGGACTGCCTGCCGGCGCTTACACCTGGCGTGTGGAAGATGAAAACGGTTGCTATACTGAAGGTGTTATCGAAGTAAAACAGGTGGCCGGATTTAAAATATCGGCCATTGCCGGCGGCGATGCAGTATGTTTGGGTACCGCCCTTACCGCTCCGGTGCAGATTGAGAACTTCAATGG
>LUZO01000353.1 GCA_001603685.1 Bacteroidales bacterium Bact_23 | reverse complement strand
TATTTATAGAGTCAGATGGTTATAACCTCTCCATTCAGCACTACTGTATCCACTTTGTTGCTGCCGTATGAATATGGCATAAACTCGATGGTGGAGATGGGTTTGGTAATGAAGAAGTTGGCCTTTTTGCCTTTGGCGATGCTGCCGTACTGATCGCTGATGCCCATGGCATAGGCTCCGTTGATGGTGCAGGCGTTGAACGACTCTTCGGGGGTCATCCGGAACATGATGCTTCCCATGGAAAGGATCAGCTGCATATTGCCCGAAGGCGACGATCCCGGATTGAAGTCGCTGGCCAGCGCGATGGGTAGCCCGGCTTCAATCATTTTCCTGGCCGGAGCATGTACCATATTCAGGAAGAAGGCGGCGCCCGGAAGCAGGGTAGGCATGGTTTCGGTTCCTGCCAGCGCGGCAATCTCTTCGTCGCCGGTATATTCCAGATGGTCAACCGACAGGGCATTGTACTTAACACCCACCTGAATGCCGCCGGAGTAATCCAGCTCGTTGGCATGGATTTTTGCACGCAGGCCGTACTTCATGCCGGCCATCAGAATGCGCTCGGTTTCATCGGGGGTGAAAAATCCCCGGTCGCAGAATACATCAATATAGTCGGCCAGGTTGGCGGCGGCCACCTGCGGAATCATCTCGTTGATAATCAGGTCAACATACTCATCCTGCCTGCCTTTATACTCGGCCGGCACGGCATGGGCGCCCAGAAAGGTTGATTTTATGGTGAGCGGGCTTAACTTTTTCAGCCTTTCGATGACCCTGAGCATTTTCAGTTCGTCTTCGGTGTTCAGCCCGTAGCCGCTCTTTATCTCAACGGCGCCGGTTCCGTAACTGATTATTTCGTTCAGACGCTGAAGCGCCTGCTCGGTGAGTTCCTCTTCCGATGCTTCGTGAAGCCGTTTTGCCGAATTCAGGATTCCGCCGCCCCGTTTTGCAATCTCCTCGTACGACAAGCCTTTGATTTTATCCACATACTCAATTTCACGGCTTCCGGCATACACCAGGTGGGTGTGCGAATCGCAGAACGACGGGAACATCATACGCCCCGAAGCATCAATCACCTGAATGCCCGGCTCATCATACAGGGTGGCGTCAATGTCGGACATGTGGCCGAAGTCCTTTATCTGGCTCCCTTCGGTCAGCAACCAGGCATCAAAAAGCCTTTCGAAAACCGACATCTCTTTTCCGGCTCTGAATTCAACCTCTCCATTATCAATTCCTGCCAGTGTTTTAATATTGATTATCAGTAGCTTATTGGTTTCGTGCATGGCTCATCCTCCTTGTTTACTGTAATTTATATTTTTGCGCAAAGGTATGAATTTAGCCTGATTGAAACAGCCGGTGAAATAAGCGTTGAAAAAATCTTCGGTGAAACAGAATCTGACAGCCGGGTTTATTTTCAATCGTTTTTTATCCGTTTATTTATGAGAAACCTCCGTAAAGCATTGGATAACCCGCCTGACGGAAGTTTCATGCTGCCGGGGCTTTTAATAATTTTCACTGTTTCTGTCCTTTGAAAGGACTTTTTCTCTATTTTTGGCAGCCTAAATTAAACCTGACCGGTATTATTTTGTTACCTATGAAAGACGGTTCACTATAAAATATCAATTCGTTACCCGGCCTCAGCACCCAGGTATCTGTTTTTTGTACGATTGCCGGTTGAAGGTAGTTTGAATTAATTTGAAATCCATTTAATAATTAAATTTTCCGTATGAAAACAAAACTTTACTCAGCATCTTTTTCTGCAAGGTCGTTGCTGCTGATGATTGCTCTGGTGGTTTTTACCGGGCTGAATGCATTCTCGCAGACTTTTGACAGAAATTATCAGGATGGGCGTCTTTATTTTAAATTTAAAGACAATGTCAGGCTGGATGTAAGGGTGAATGACGACCGGAGTGTTGACATCAGGGAGATTCCTTTTGTTTCGGCACTCAGTTCACAGTACAGGCTTAAAGAACTTAGCAGGCCTTACGATCTGAACAACGATGCCAAATTGCTGAAAACCTTTATGCTTGAAATAGAGGACTTCGGCAAAATTGAAGAGGTGATTCAGAAACTCGGGCTTGAGAAGGATCTTGAATATGTAGAGAAGGTCCCCATGTGCTATATTGACTATGTACCCAACGATTCACTGTATAACCTGTACAACGGCCCCAGCAAGTGGAAATGGCATCTGGATGTGATTCAGGCTGAGCAGGCATGGGACATTTCGCGCGGATCAGCCGATATTAAGGTGGCTGTTGTGGACAATGCCGTATGGGTTGACCATCCCGATCTGAAGGATAAAATCGTTGCTCAGCGCGACACCTATTATAATACCGGCAATGCCAATCCTCCTTCAACCGGTAATCCCTTCGACTGGTCGCACGGAACGCATTGCGCCGGTCTTGTCGGAGCTTCGTCAGATAATGAAATTGGCATAGCATCCATCGGATTCAATGTCAGCCTTATTGCTGTGAAAGCATCAAATAACAACAATCCCGATGGCATTTACGGTTATCCGGGCGTTCAGTGGGCCGCCAACAATGGTGCCGATGTCATCAGCATGTCGTGGGGTGGGGGAGGCTATTCCGCTACCGAGCAGAATATGATGAACACCCTTCATAATATGGGAATCGTACTCCTGGCCTCAGCCGGTAACGATAATGTTTCAACTCCTCACTATCCTTCAGGATACAACTATGTGATTTCAGTTGCTTCTACCAACAGCGATGATAAAAAGAGCTATTTCTCGAACTACGGAACCAGTATCGATCTTTGCGCTCCGGGTGGCAGCGCATCACCCAGTCCCGACGGACTGCTCAGTACAACATTTAATTCCAGTAATCTGGGATACTATGATCTGATGCAGGGAACCTCAATGGCTACTCCTTTTGCTGCCGGTCTTGCAGGATTGATTCTGTCGGTTAATCCCGATCTGACTCCTGATCAGGTTGAGGAAATTATGAAAAGTACCTGCGACAACATCGATGCCCAGAACCCCGATTACATCGGAAAACTTGGTGCCGGGCGAATCAACGCTTTCAGGGCTATATCCAATACTCCGTTTGAACCGACAGCCAATTTTGAGGCATCGCTTACCACCATTCTTCCCGGAGGTGGTGTTGACTTCACCGACCTTTCAACCGGTGTGCCTTCATCGTGGGAGTGGACATTCCAGGGTGGAACCCCCTCAACATCCACAGAGAAGAATCCGACAAACATCAGATTTAACTCCCCCGGTATATATGATGTAACCCTGACGGTGACCAACAGTTTTGGTACAAGCACGCTGAAACTTGAAAAATACATCACCGCTACCAATACCCCTTCGCCGCTGATTGCCATTGAAGCATCAGATAACAATCCGTGTATCATGGAAGAGGTTGTTTTGATGGATAAATCCCTTTATCAGCCGACCTCATTCCAATGGGCAATTACCCCTGAAACACACCAGTATGTTAACGGAACCAGCAGCGCATCGCAGAATCCTCAGGTCATTTTCCTGAAACCCGGCTCTTATTCGGTTAGCCTGACTGCTGCCAATGCTAACGGAAGTTCAAGCGCTGATTTTGAGGATTTTTTCGCTGTTGCGGGAGCTGCACCTTCATTCACGGTTGATATGGAAGATAAAACTTCGGGTGTTTTCATGCTTTGGGATACCATTAAATCGCAGGCCGCCGTTGACAAGCGCGGCGCTCACCTGAGCACCTACGGCATTCATCTGCATGGCGACCCTGTTCCAACCGGATGGTCGGGCAGTGGAACCGGAACCACCCCTGAGCAGGCATGGGGAACCAATGTCGGTTTCCACGCAAAAGCATACATCTGCGGGGTTGATGCAACCGGTATGGAAGACTTAACCCTGCAGCTTGACCTCAGGCAAACCTACAGCCTCGGTCCCAAATTCTCATGGTTCAGGGTTCTGGTAAACGGTGAGCAGATTGCCGATAAGGAAGGAAATACCAATTTTAATCCGACAACCGCCGGTGCTGATGAATGGAAAACCCTCACTTTCGATCTTTCACCCTTTGCCGGACAGGTATTTGATGTGGTTCTGCAGAGTGCCACCCGTTTTGCCGACAAAAACCAGGGCGAAGGCGACAATGTGTTTATCGACAACATCAGCATAACCAATACCACCCCGGTTAAGCCGGTTGTGAAAGCCGACAATGCGTTCAAAGTCTACCCCAATCCTTCGGACGGACTGTTTACCATAAGTTCTCCCAGGCTTACCGGAAATAATATCGATATCAGGGTAACTTCACTGCTCGGAACCGTGGTTTATTCTGAGAAAGCCAAAGGCAACAGCAGCGGATTGCTGAAAACCCTCAACCTGAACAATCTGCCGGCTGGCATTTACCTGTTGTCAGTTACTGACGGACAACAGCAGATGAACCAGCGCATTGTTATCAGATAAGGTTCAGAAAAAAAATTAAAAAGATGCCCCTCATTCTAAATGCTGGGGCATTTTTTTATACTTTTGACGCCGTCCAATTAAATTTTACCAATGAAAAGGCTTAAATTACTCTTTCTTTTAGTTCTAATTACCGGATCGTTCACCAGATCGATGGCTGATGTTGTCAGCAGGGAGACTGCGGCCGTAGTGGCAGGAAATTTCATTTACGAACAGCTTGTACAGCAAGGGGCAGCCATCAGCTCGCACGACATTACGCTCATTC
>LUZO01000352.1 GCA_001603685.1 Bacteroidales bacterium Bact_23 | reverse complement strand
GCAATACATTCGAAACATAATTGTGCTATTTTTGAACCTGCAAGAGGTTATTTTGTTATTTAGCCTTAATTATCATCAAAAATGACAACATTATACACAATTTCACTCTATCTTCACTCGTGGAACCGCTGGCTTATTATTATTGTCGGAATACTTTCCCTCGTTTTTGCTTTAAAAGGCTCAATAAACAAGCATCCATATACCAAAAGTGACAGATATCTTTCACTTACATTTATCGGAAGCCTCCACATTCAGTTACTGCTGGGGCTGTTTCTGTATTTCATTGCCAGCCCCTATACCACACAGGCCATGCAGAACTTTGGTGCGGCAATGAAGGACAGCACCCTTCGTTACTGGGCCGTAGAACACTCCACGCTGAATGTGATTGCGGTTATTATTGCCCAGATAGGCAGTGTTTTGATTAAACGGGAAACCCGGCCGGCCAAAAAGCATCGTAAAACGCTCATCTGGACAGGAATCGCCTTCCTCATTATTCTGCTTATGATCCCAATCGGAATCATGGGGCCTGACAGACCTTGGTTCAGATTTTAACATCGGCATCATAAAAAAACCGGCTTTTATATTCATGTTGCGGACAGGTAAAAGCCGGCCTCCTGGTATTCTGCTGTATCTATTTCAAATCTGACAGTCGGATTATACGAAATGTATTCACAATCGTTAATGCCGATGGTTAAAATATTTAAGGTGCGGGAATGTTAAAAAAACAGCTCAGGATAATCCCGGACAACTTACATCTGAATAAGTTTTTTCATTGATCCGGTAAATTCAGAGGGTGTGGAGCCGGTGTGCGCCTTGAATGCGGAAATAAAAACAGATTTGCTATGAAAACCTGCCTTCTGTGCAAGCCCGAAATAGGAGTATGACTCAGCCTGATTTTCAACTAAAAGCTGTATCACTTCATTTACCCGGTAGCGGTTGATCATTTGATTAAAGTTGCAGCACTCAAACTCATTGATTACCATTGAAAGGTATCTGGTGTTGGTTCCCAGATCCCTGGCCAGTTGCTTCAGGGTTAGCCCGGAATTCGTATATGCTTTGTTTTCTTTGAGATGTGCAGTCATTTGCTCGTACAGCTCCCTTTTTTTTGCATAGTCAAAAGGAGTACGGCCTTCGTAAGGAATTTTCTTTTCAAAAGTGTCAATTCCGCCATTATCCGTTTCTGGTTCTATTTCAAGAGCTGCAGCACCCCTCATTTCATTTTTAACAGCATATTCACTGCCGGCAGATTCCGTTTCAGCATAATCAGTCTCAACCGGCAGGCTCTTCTGTTTATTGTGTGACGGTGTAATATAGCCCACCCATCCCAAAGCAAAAGCGACGATAAAAAGAATTGCCGGATATGCCAGCAAAAAATGTCTGTCGGGAATTAACGATGACATAATCCAGTTATCAATTACAATCAGATAGACAATAAATATGATAAGCAACCACCTGATTTTTATAAAATTCTGATTGCCGCTTTCATAATAATTCTGAATCTTAACTGTATACCGATCATAGCGCCTGAACATACGCAAAGTATAATAA